>NZ_JAGMUE010000167.1:0-7219 GCF_019049165.1 Streptomyces sp. AC627_RSS907 | reverse complement strand
GGGCGGGACGGGCGGGAGGGCCGGGCCTGGATCCCGGCGATGGGCAGCAGCGACTCCCACCGCGCCCCGGACGCCATCGGGCGCCCGCAGACCGTCGTCCTCGCCGACGACCTGACCCGTCAGGCGATCCAGGAGGGCATCCGCGCGGGACGGTCGTACGTCGCGGAGTCGGCGAAGGTGTCGCTGGCCTTCACCGCGTCCGGCGGGCGCGGTGAGCACGCGGGCATCGGCGAGCGGCTGCGCGTGGACCCGGACACCCCGGTCACGGTCCGCCTGGAGGTGACGGGCGCCCCGCGCTGCACGGTGCGCTTCGTCACGGACCAGGGCGTGCTGTTCACCAGTGCGCCGCTGCCGGTGTCCGGCTCGGGCGTCGTGGAGTGGCGGACGACCGCCTCCTACGCCGCGTACGTACGGGCGGAGGTGCGGCACGAGGCGGCGGCGGGGCCGGTGCCGGGGGCGCTCGCGGCGTTCACGAACCCGGTGTTCCTGGGGCGGCGGTAGCCGCCCGGCCGTCGTCCAGGTCGGCGACGACCGCGGCGTGGTCGGAGGGCCAGACACCGTCGACGGGGCCGTCGCCGGCCCGCCGCACCGCCCGGACCCGGCCGAGTCCGCCGGGGCCGGGCGGGCCCACGTGGACGTAGTCGATCCGCGCGCTCGGCTCGCCGTCGGCGTGCGCGACGTACGGGTTCGCCGTGTCCCAGGTGCCGGACGGCAGGCCCGGGCCGGCGTGCTCCCAGGCGTCGTGGAGATGGCGCGCGCGCAGGAGGCGGACCTCCGGCGATCCGGGACGGGCGTTGAAGTCGCCGGTGACGACGGGCGGGAAACCGGTGCCGTGCCGGTGCTCGGCGACGAAGTCCGCGAGGGCGGCGGCCTGTTCCCGGCGCACCGCGCGGGCGTGGCCGCCCGAGGTCAGGTGGGCGGTGAAGAAGGGCACCTGGTGGCCGGGGGCGTCCAGCCGGGCGTGCAACGCCAGCCGCCCGTCGTCGAGTTCCTCGGGGACGGGCAGCCGCAGCACCGCCCGCTCCACGACGGGCCAGCGGCTGAGCACCGCGGTGCCGATGCCGACCGTGTCGTCGCCGATGCGCCGCTGCCACCGCTCGGAGGCGGGCGAGGGCGCCCAGGCGCAGTGCAGGCCGAGTTCGCCGGCCAGCCACTCGGCGAGGTTGCCGCCGTCGGCCCGCGGCGTGGTGGCCCACACCTCCTGGAGACCGACGACGTCGGGCCGCAGTTCCCTCAGCACGGCGAGGATCGCCTTCTGCCTCTCGGCCCACGGCCCGAACCGCCACCACAGATTCCACGTCACGACCCGCACGGCCGCACCACCCGTCCTCCCACACCGTTCACGCGGTCCGCTCCGTCCACTCCGACCAGTCCGACCACTCCGTCCCCAAGAGGTTTTCCGGAGAACATGGAGGCACACGAAACGGGAGGGTGAACGAACGATGTCTTCCTACGCGGAGAAGAAGTACCGGGCCGTCACGGCCTTCCAGCGCCGTCTCAACCCCGTCCTGCGCGGCCTGCCGACCCAGACCGTGCTGGAGACCACCGGCCGCGTCTCGGGCCTGCCCCGCCGCACGCCGGTCGGTGGGCGCCTGGTGGGAGGTTCGTTCTGGCTGGTGTCGGAGTTCGGCGAACGGTCCCAGTACGTCCGCAACATCCGGGCCGATCCGCGGGTGCGGGTGCGTGTCCGGGGCCGCTGGCACACGGGGACGGCCCACGTCCTGCCCGACGACGACCCGATCGCGCGTCTGCGCCGCCTCCCCCGCTTCAACAGCCTGGCGGTGCGGGCGATGGGGGTCGGGACGGGACTGCTGACGGTGCGGGTGGATCTGGAGGGACGAGGAGCCATGTGACGGACCTGTGATCGCCGTCTCCCACGGCTGACGAGGTCGGCATGAACAAGGCAAACTGGCGTAGTTGCTCAGGATGTCTAGGGGGACTGCATGGACGGTGTACCGCGGGTACCGGAGCAGCGGCGCCCCGGATTCCCGGCGGAACCGGATAAATCACCGGAAACGGAGCAGCCGCCGGACCGGAGGACGCCGCCGGCCCGGAAGACGCCACCGGACCGGGAGCAGTCGCCGCACCGGGGGACGCCGGCCGGACGGGAGCCGTTGGCCGGGCGGGAGACGCCGCCGGGACAGAGAACGTCGGCCGAACGGCAGGCGCCGCCGAGCCGGGAGAGGTCGGCCGGACGGGAGAGGTCGGCCGGACGAGAGGGGTCGGCCGGACGCACGAAGACGGTCGGAGGCGGGCAGCCGGCCGGGCGGGAGAACCCGGCTGGACGCGCCAAGCCGGCCGAGCGCACGACGTCGGCCCGGCGGGCGGACGTGGCCGGAGGCACGAAGACGGTCGGACGCGGGCAGTCGGCCGAGCGCACGACGCCGGCCCGGCGGGAGGACGTGGCCGGAGGCAGGCCGCCGGCCGGGCGGGAGGACCCGGCCGCGCTCCGCTTCGGCGTGCTCGGACCGGTGCGCGCCTGGCGCGGCGACGCCCCCCTGGCCACCGGCTCCCCCCAGCAGCGCGCCCTGCTGGCCGCCCTGCTGCTCCGCGAGGGCCGGACCGCCACCGCCGCCGAGCTGATCGACGCCCTGTGGGGCGAGGACCCGCCGTCGCAGGCGCTGGCGGCGCTACGGACGTACGCGTCCCGCCTGCGCAAGATCCTCGAACCCGGCGTCCTGGTGAGCGAGTCGGGCGGGTACGCCGTACGCGGCCTGGGCGAGGGAGCGCTGGACCTGACCGCCGCCCAGGACCTGGCGGCCGAGGCGGAGAAGGCGCGGAGCGCCGGGGACCTCTGCCACGCCCGCGACGTCCTGCGCCGCGCACTGGCACTGTGGGACGGCGAGGTACTGGCCGGCGTCCCGGGCCCGTACGCGGAGGCGCAGCGGGTCCGACTGGAGGAGTGGCGGCTCCAACTCCTGGAGACCCGGCTCGACATGGACCTGGAGCAGGGCTGCCACGCCGAGGCCGTCTCGGAACTGACCGCCCTGACGGCGGCCCACCCGCTCCGGGAACGCCTGCGGGAGCTGCTCATGCTGGCGCTGTACCGCAGCGGACGCCAGGCGGAGGCCCTCGCCGTCTACGCGGACACGCGCCGCCTGCTCGCCGACGAACTCGGCGTCGACCCACGCCCCGGCCTCCAGGAACTCCAGCAGCGCATCCTCCGGGCCGACCCGGGCCTGGCCGAGCCGCCGGCACCGACCGCGGAGTCGGCCGTGACCCCGCTCCGCCCCGCCCAACTGCCCGCCACCGTCCCGGACTTCACGGGACGCGCGTCGTTCGTCCGCGAGCTGAGCGACGTGCTGGCCGCCGCCTCGGGTGACGGCACCGCGAGCCGGGTGATGGCGGTCTCGGCGCTGGCCGGCATCGGCGGCGTCGGCAAGACGACCCTCGCGGTGCACGTCGCCCACCAGGCGCGGGCCGCCTTCCCGGACGGACAGCTGTACGTCGACCTCCAGGGCGCGGGCGCGCGGCCGGCGGAGCCGGAGACGGTACTGGGCTCCTTCCTCCGCGCCCTGGGCACGGCGGACTCGGCCATCCCGGACTCCCTGGAGGAACGGGCCGCCCTCTACCGCTCCGTCCTGGACGGCCGCCGCGTCCTGGTCCTCCTCGACAACGCCCGTGACGCCGCCCAGGTACGCCCGCTGCTGCCCGGCACGGACGGCTGCGCCGCGCTGGTGACGGCGCGGGTGCGGATGGTGGACCTCGCCGGGGCGCACCTGGTCGACCTGGACGTGATGTCCCCCGAGGAGGCGCTGGCCCTCTTCACGAAGATCGTGGGCGAGGAGCGGGTGGCCTCGGAGCGGGAGGCGGCGCTGGACGTCGTCGGCGCCTGCGGTTTCCTCCCCCTCGCGATCCGCATCGCGGCGTCCCGCCTCGCGGCCCGCCGCACGTGGACGGTCTCGGTCCTCGCGGCGAAGCTGGCGGACGAGCGACGCCGCCTGGACGAGCTCCAGGCCGGCGACCTGGCCGTCAAGGCCACCTTCGAACTGGGCTACGGCCAGCTCGAACCGGCCCAGGCCCGCGCCTTCCGCCTGCTCGGCCTGGCCGACGGCCCGGACATCTCCCTCGCGGCGGCAGCGGCGGTACTGGACCTGCCGGCCGAGGACACGGAGGACCTCCTGGAGTCCCTGGTCGACACGTCGCTGCTCGAATCGGCGGCGCCGGGACGGTACCGGTTCCACGACCTGGTACGGCTCTACGCGCGTGCGTGCGCGGAGCGGGACGAGCATCCGCCCGGCGAGCGGGGGGCGGCGCTGTCACGGTTGCTGGACTTCTACCTGGCCACGGCGGCGGGGGTCTACGCGATCGAACGGCCCGGGGACCGGCTGGTGGACGGCCTGGAGCCGACGGAGTACCCCGGGCTGGCGTTCACCGAGGGCCCGGCGGCGCTGGACTGGCTGTACAGCGAGGCGGCGCCCCTGCTCGCGTGCGTACGGCAAGCCGCCGAGTCGGACCGGCTCCGGCGTGCCGTCGACCTGCTCTGGGCCGCCAAGGACCTGACCGAGTCCGGTGCCAACTCGCATCAGTACGAGACGACGGCCAGGGCCATGTGCGAAGCGACGCGCTCGGCCGGCGACACTCTGGCCGAGGGGCGGGCGCGGACGGTGCTCACCGACGTCCTGCTGGTTTCGGGCCGCATCCCCCAGGCCGAGGAGGAGTCCCGGCTGGCGATGCGGCTCGCGGAGTCGGTCAAAGACGCGGTCGCGGTGAGCTGGGTCGCCAACAGTCTGGGGCTCATCTGCCTGCACCAGGGGAGGCACGGCGACAGCAAGCCGTTCTTCGAGCAGGCCATCGCGGGATTCCGGGCCCTGTGCAACCGTCCGCCCGAGGCGACGGCCCTGTGCAACCTCTCACGTGCCCACCTGGGCGTGGGCGACGTGTCGCAGGCCGTCGACTTCGCACGCCGAGGGCTGGCCGCGCACGCCGAGTTCGGCAGGACCGTCCGGCTCGCCAACAGCCACTACGCGCTGGGCATCGCCCTCAACCGGGCCGGTCGGCACACGGAGGCCCTCGGGCACTTCTCCGAGGCCCTGACGATCTTCTCCGCCCACCGCCAGCGGCTCTGGGAGGGGACGACCAACTTCCGCATCGCCGAAGTGCATCTCGGGGCCCAGCGGCCCGCGCAGGCGGCCCAGCACGCCGAACAGGCCCTCGCCCTCGGCTGCATCGGCGGTGACCGCATGCTGGGCAACGTCCTGACCCTGCTGGGCCGCGCCCTGTCCAGCCTGGAGCAGACGGACCGGGCCAGGGCCTGCTGGAACAAGGCTCTGCGCCTCTACGAGCAGGAGGGTGCCGAGGAGGCGAGTGAGGCGAGGGCCCTGCTCGCCCCCGCCTCGGCCGCCTGAACCACGTGCGCGGCCAGGGCCGTTCAGCATTCGTTTATCGCTGCACGGCATTGTCGTATCCGTCACACCGTCGCGTCGGGGGGCAGACGGTCTGACCGGGGACCGACCAGTTATGGTGCGGCTCCGAACGCCCGTCCGGCGGCCCGCGGGGGAGCCCCCGGGCGGGCGTCTGCCACATGCCACAGCAGCGGAGGGAACCAAGCGCATGAGCGACAGCAAGAAGGACACGGACGTGACGGCCACGGGCGGGGCGGCCACCGACGAGGCCCTCACGACGCTCGAGAACCCGATGCCCGCGCCGCCGAAGGACGGTGGCGCCACCACGCTGGAGAACCCGATGCCCAGCGGCCCGGCCAAGCCGGCGGTCACGACGATGGAGAACCCGATGCCGGCCCCGCCCGCGCTGGACCGGGACGGCAAGTAGACCTTTTTCCCACACGGGGATCGGCCGCGGCGGCGCGGAGGGGGAGCCGCCGCGGCCGACGTGTGTCCGCACGAGCCCGCGCCTCACGAGCCCGCGCCCGACGCCTCACGAGCCCACGCCTCACGACCTCGCGCCCAACGCCTCACGAGCCCACGCCTCACGAGCCCGCGCCCAACGCCTCACGAGCCCGCGCCTCACGAGCCCGCGCCCGACGCCTCACGTGTCACGTCGTGCGGGCCGTCCCCGTGCCCTTCTCCGCGTCCAGCGCGTACACACAGCGGTCCTTGCTGCACGCGTACACGATGCCGTCGCGGACGACCGGGGAGCCGGTGATCTCACCGCCGGTCGCGAGCTTCCAGCGCAGGCGGCCGTCGTCGGCCTTGAGCGTGTAGAGCAGGTGGTCCGTCGAGCCGAAGTGGATGCGGCCCTCGGCCACCGCGGGCGCGCCCACGATGTCGCCGCCCGCCTGGAAGCGCCACTTGGGCGTGCCCGTCACCGCGTCCAGGGTGTACAGGCCCTTGCCGCTGCCCACGTGCACGTGGCCCGCGGCCACCAGGACCGGGTCGGTCGAGGAACGGGCCTCCGTCGCGATGCGCCAGCGGTCGCGGCCGTCGGTGGCGTCGAGGGCGTAGACCGTGCCGAGGTAGTCGGCCAGGTAGACGCCGCCGCCGGTCACCGCGGGGCCCGGCACGAAGGCGGGCGGGGCGAGGAAGACCGCCGGGGCCTCGAAGTGCCAGCGGACGTGGCCGGAGGCGACCTCCAGGGCGAGGACCCGGGTGCCGGCCGCGACGTAGACGTAACCGTCGGGCGCCTGGGTGACACGGACCGGCACCCCGCCGCAGGAGGCGGCGTCACCGATCGGGTAGGACCACCTCTCGTCACCGGTACGGGCGTCCAGGGCGCGCAGCCGGGCGTCCTGCCAGACGTACACCGTGCCGTCGCGGAGCGCCGCGGCCGCCTCCGGGGACTCGAAGTCGGTCTGGGCGCCGGTGATCTCCCACAGCTTCTGGCCGCCCGAGGCCTCCCACGCCTGGACGCCGCCGCCGCGGGTGGCGGTGACGACCGTGCCCCGGTCGGCCTGGAGGGAGTAGACCCAGGCGTCCGTCTGCAGGCGCCACAGGTCGGCGCCCTCGCGGGCGTCGAGGGCGAAGAGGGTCGGGCCGTCGGAGGCGTGGATACGGCCCTCCGCGACCGCCATCGACCAGGCGACGTCCCTGGTCTTGAAGCGGCGGCGCCCGGTGCCCACGTCCAGGGCGTGCACCTCGAAGGAGGTGACGTAGACCAGGTCCTCGGCGACGGACGGCGTGCCCCAGACGTCGTTGGACATGCGGAACCGCCAGGGGCGCCAGCCGGCCGGTGACGCCTCGGGGGGTGCGGTGGGGGCGGGCGGCGCGGCCGGTACGGCGGGGTCGGCGCCGTTGACGCCGGGGCGGGGGCGGGACCAGGA
>NZ_JAGMUE010000166.1:0-412 GCF_019049165.1 Streptomyces sp. AC627_RSS907 | reverse complement strand
CCTACACCCTTACCCCGGGACAACCACCGCCCGGGATGGACTACCTTCCTGCGTCACCCCATCACTCACCTACTAACCGCTTGGTCCGGCGGCTCCACCACTTTCCATTCCCCGAAGGGTCCGGAACGGCTTCACGGCCTTAGCATCACGATGCTCGATGTTTGACGCTTCACAGCGGGTACCGGAATATCAACCGGTTATCCATCGACTACGCCTGTCGGCCTCGCCTTAGGTCCCGACTTACCCTGGGCAGATCAGCTTGACCCAGGAACCCTTAGTCAATCGGCGCAAACGTTTCTCACGTTTGTATCGCTACTCATGCCTGCATTCTCACTCGTGAACCGTCCACAACTCGCTTACACGGCTGCTTCACCCGGCACACGACGCTCCCCTACCCATCCACACACCCGTT
>NZ_JAGMUE010000165.1:0-756 GCF_019049165.1 Streptomyces sp. AC627_RSS907 | reverse complement strand
ACCCAGGCCCGGATGGTGTCCGCGAGCCAGTAGGGCTTGCCGCCCTCCACGACGTCGGGCGCCGGCAGCAGCCCGTGCTTGCGGTAGGAGCGCACGGTGTCTGTCTGGACGCCGATGTGTGCCGCGATCTCCTTGTACGACCAGAGCCTGCGATCAGTCATGTCTCGCGCCTCCCAGAGCACCGCGACCACGGCGGGGGAACCGACGGGGGAGTCGCGGTGTAACTGTCGTTGATCACTTGAGCTGCGCCCGGTGAACGACCCTGAGTGACCGTCCGCGAACACCTGTTGATGGTCTGTGACAGAAAGGCCGGATAAGCGTGACGAATGTGACCAAGAGGCGACGGACGCTACGAAACGTCACGGACGCGCTCATTGATTTCGGTGAGGCGTACGGGACGGTGCTCCGCGCGTGAGAGTTCACACGCCTCGGCCACCAGGAGGGCGTTGAGCGCCTCCTCACCCGAGCACGGGTTGGCCACCTCGCCCCGTACCGCCCGGACGAAGGTCGCTAGCTCCGCCCGGTAGGCGGCCTCGAACCGGTCCCAGAAGCCGGCCCATGGGCGGGCCGGGCCGCCCGGGCCGGCGGGTTCGGCGGAGGCGAAGGGGGTGCGGGCGTCGAGCCCGACCACGAGTTGGGCGCGCTCGCCCGCGAGTTCGGTGCGCACGTCGTAGCCCGCGCCGTTGTAGCGCGTCGCGGTCGCCGTGACCAGCGTGCCGTCGTCCAGGGTGAGCAGGGCGGCGGCGGTGTCCACGT
>NZ_JAGMUE010000164.1:0-376 GCF_019049165.1 Streptomyces sp. AC627_RSS907 | reverse complement strand
CACCCAAGTAGCACGGGGCCCGAGAAATCCCGTGTGAATCTGGCGGGACCACCCGCTAAGCCTAAATATTCCCTGGTGACCGATAGCGGATAGTACCGTGAGGGAATGGTGAAAAGTACCGCGGGAGCGGAGTGAAATAGTACCTGAAACCGTGTGCCTACAAGCCGTGGGAGCGTCGGAATGAGGCTTGCCTTGTTCTCGTGACTGCGTGCCTTTTGAAGAATGAGCCTGCGAGTTTGCGGTGTGTTGCGAGGTTAACCCGGGTGGGGTAGCCGTAGCGAAAGCGAGTCCGAATAGGGCGTTTGAGTAGCACGCTCAAGACCCGAAGCGGAGTGATCTAGCCATGGGCAGGTTGAAGCGGAGGTAAGACTTCGTG
>NZ_JAGMUE010000016.1:0-63977 GCF_019049165.1 Streptomyces sp. AC627_RSS907 | reverse complement strand
CCCCAGCCGCCCGCGCGGCGACGACCGTGCCCCCTGCGGCGATACCCGTGGAACCCGCGGCCCCGCCCGCGACGTCCATGCCCGCGACGTCCATGCCCGAGACGTCCACGCCCGAGACATCCCCGGCAACCGGTGACCCCGCGGCATCCCCGGCACCCGGTGACCCCGCGGCGTCCGCGCCCCCCGCCGCCGGGGCCTCCCGCCCCCGGGGCAACCTCCGGGCCCGGCTCACCTCCTTCGTCGGCCGCGACGACGACCTGGAGGCCCTCCGCGCCGACCTGGCGACCGCGCGTCTCGTCACCCTGCTCGGACCCGGCGGCGCCGGCAAGACACGGCTGTCGCAGGAGGCCGCCGAGGGCGCCGGGGACACCGCACGGGACGGGGTGTGGCTGGCCGAGCTCGCCCCCGTCGACGACCCCGACGCCGTACCGGAGGCCGTACTGACCGCCGTCGGCGCCCGCGAGACCGTGCTGTACGGCGTCGGCGCCGAGGAGATGCGGGTCGTCTCGGAGCGGCAGGCCACCGCCGTCGAGCGCCTCGTCGAGCACTGCGGCCGGCGCCGCATGCTGATCGTCCTCGACAACTGCGAGCACGTCGTCGACGCCGCGGCCCGCCTCGCCGAGGAACTGCTCGCCCGCTGCCCCCACCTGACGATCCTCGCCACCAGCCGCGAACCCCTCGGCGTACCGGGCGAGTCGCTGCGCCCGGTGGAGCCGTTGCCCGAGCCGGCCGCGCTCCGGCTCCTCGCCGACCGGGGCGCCGCCGCCCGGCCCGGCTTCCGCACCGACGCCGACGAGGCGACCGCGGCCGCCTGCGCCGAGATCTGCCGCCGCCTCGACGGCCTCCCCCTCGCCATCGAACTGGCCGCCGCCCGGCTCCGCATGCTCACCCCGCGCCAGATCGCCGACCGCCTCGACGACCGCTTCCGCCTCCTCACCTCCGGCAGCCGCACCGTCCTGCCCCGCCAGCAGACGCTGCGCGCGGTCGTCGACTGGTCCTGGGACCTGCTCGATGACGACGAGCGGGACGTCCTGCGGCGCCTGTCGGTCTTCGCCGGCGGCTGCGACCTGGCCGCCGCCGAGGCGGTCTGCGGGCCGGCCGCCCTGGACACGCTCGGTTCGCTGGTCGACAAGTCCCTGGTCGTGGCCGCCCCGGCGGGCGACGGAGAGATGCGCTACCGGCTCCTGGAGACCGTCGCCGAGTACGCCGCCGAGCGGCTCGACGAGGTGGGCGGACGCGTCGGTGCCGAGCGCGCCCACCTCACGTACTACCGCGAACTCGCCCGCACCACCGACCCGTTGCTGCGCGGCCCGCGGCAGCTCGCCGCCATCGAGCGGCTGGAGCGCGAGTACGAGAACCTGCGTACCGCCGCGCGCCACGCCATCGCCGAGCGGGACGAGCAGGAGGCCCTGAGTCTGTCGCTGTCGCTGGTCTGGTACTGGCAGATGCGCGACCTGCGCGTGGAGGCCCGGAACTGGCTGAGCGAGGTCATGGCCCTCGGCCCGGACCCCTTCGCGGGGCCCGTCCGCCGTGCCCAGCCGGTGTGGGAGCGGTGCACGTCCGCGCCGCCCCCGATGACCGGCGAGATCCTCGCCGAGGCCCGGCGCGGCGTCCACCTGGCCCATCTGGCCTGCATGGACACCGAGCTGGACGCCTGGCAGAAGCCGCAGGCCCAGCGCAAGCTGCGGGTCATCGCCGAGACCTACGAGCCCGGTATGCCGCAGACCTGCGTCAGCCCCGGCCTGCTCTGGTTCTTCGCGGTGATGCTGACCGGCGACGTGGCCCGGCTGCGCGAGATCATGGACGCCGCCGTGCGGACCTGCCGTGAGACCCCGGGGTACGAGTGGGAGCTCGCCGGCAGCCTCCAGATGCGTGCCAACGTGCTCGCCAACCGCCCCAAGTGGGCGGGCGACGCGGCCCGCGACGCCGACGAGGCGCTGGAGATCTACCAGCGCCTCGGTGACGCCTGGGGCGTGGCCGAGGCCCTGTCCGCCCGCGCCGAGGCCCGCGAGCGCAAGGGCGAGTTCCACCTGGCCGCCGCCGACTACGAGAGGGCGGCGGAGCACGCCCAACGGCTCGGCGCACACGCCCAGCTGGACATCCTGGACGCCCGCAGGGGCAGCGCGCTGCTGGAGGCCGGTGAGGCCGAGCGCGGTGAGCGCGTCCTGCGCGAGGTGCTCGAGCGGACCCAGGGGTCGTCCCACAACGGCGCGATGCCCGCCGCCCGGCTCTTCCTGGCCGGGTGGCTGGGCATGACCGACCGGACCGCCGAGGCCCGCGAGCAGCTGCGCCGGCTGCGCGAGGACTTCAGCCTCGCCCACTTCGTCGTCTTCGACGCCTTCATCCTCGGCGTGGAGGCCTGGCTCGCCACTCTGGAGGGCCGGCACGAGGAGTCCCTGGCCAAGGTGCGGCAGGCGCTGGAGCGGGCCGACGCCCCCCTGTCCGACGCCGTCGCCCCGCACATGCGCTCCTCGTACCTGACCGTCGCCGCGATGGCGCTGGCCCGGGTCGACGGCGGACGCCGGGCCCAGGACGCCGCCCGGTGCATCGGCGCCGCCGACGCGATGCTGCCGGCCGGCCATGTCCACAGCGGCATGGAGCGGGACGGGCGTGCGCGGGCCGTGGAGCGGGCCCGGCAGGCGCTGGGCGACGAGGCGTACGAGGCGGCGTACGCCGAGGGCGGCGGCCTCTCCGGTGAGGAGGCCACCGCCCTGGTATGACGGGCGCCGACGGCCGGTCAGGCCTTGGTCCGGAACTTGTGGACCGCCACCGGGGCCATCACCGCCGTCAGGGCGACGGACCAGCCGAGGGTCAGCCACAGGTCGTGCGCGACCGGGCCGCCCACCATCAGGCCGCGCGCGGCGTCGGCGAGGCTCGACAGCGGGTTGTAGTCGGTGAAGGTCCGCAGCCAGCCCGGCATGGACCCGGGCGGTGCGAAGATCGACGACCCGAACTGGAGCGGCATCAGGACCAGGAAGCCCATCGCCTGCACGGACTGGGCGTTCTTCATCGTCACGCCGAGCGTGAGGAAGATCCACATCAGGGCCGAGCCGAACAGCACCGACAGCCCCACGGCGGCCAGCAGACCGGCCCAGTTGGTGATGTCGAAGCCCACGAGGACACCGACGACCAGCAGGACCGCCGTCGCGAACAGCATCCGCAGCAGCTCCACGGCGATCTTCGCGAACAGCACCGAGCCGCGCCCGATCGGCAGGGACCGGAAGCGGTCCATGACGCCGGAGTTGAAGTCCTGGTTGAAGCCGGTGCCGACCCCCTGGGCCATGTTCATGCCCATCATGGCCATCAGACCGGGGACGACGTACTGCACGTACGCCTGCTGCCCGCCGCCCAGGGACTGCCCGATGGAGCCGCCGAAGACGTACACGAACAGCAGGGTGAAGACGACCGGGAAGAGGACGGCGTCGAACATCGACTCCGGGTCCTGTCTGATCCACAGCAGGTTGCGGCGGACCAGCGCGCCGGTGTGCCGCAGATGGGCGCGCGGGGTGATGCGGGCGTCGGGGGCGGGAGTGGTGGTCAGGGGGGCGGCGCGGAGCGCCTCGTCCACGGTGGCGGTGGGCGACGGGTGGGCGCTCATGCGGCGACCTCCTCGCGGGTGTCGGGGGCGGGTGCGGCATCCTGCGGGGCACTGGCGCGGTGGCCGGTGAGCGACAGGAACACCTCGTCCAGGCTGGGCAGTTCGGTGGTGATGGAGGAGATCGTGATGCCGCGCGCGGTGACCGCGCCGACCACGGCGGTCAGTTGCTCGTCGCTGAGGATCGGCACCAGGACGGCGTCCCGCTGGGTGTCCACCGTGGCACTGGCGAGCCCGGTGATGCCCAGCTCGTCCAGGAAGGCGGCGAGCGGGCGCAGTTGCAGCGGGTCGGCGGGGCGGACCCGCAGGGTGCGCCCGCCGACCTTCGCCTTCAGCTCCTCGATCCCGCCCTTCGCGATGACCTTGCCGCGGTCGACGACGGTCAGCTCGGAGGCGAGCTGCTCGGCCTCCTCCATGTACTGGGTGGTGAGCAGCACGGTGACGCCGTCACCGACCATGCGCTTGACCTCGTCCCACACCTCGTTGCGGGTGCGCGGGTCCAGGCCGGTGGTGGGCTCGTCCAGGTAGAGGACGGCCGGGCGCCCGATCATGGACGCGGCCAGGTCGAGGCGTCGCCGCATGCCGCCGGAGTAGGTGCCCGCGGGGCGCTTGCCGGCCTCGGTGAGCGAGAACCGCTCCAGCAGTTCGTCGGCGCGGTGGCGGGCCTCCTTGCGGGGCAGGTCGAGCAGCCGGCCGATCAGGTAGAGGTTCTCCCAGCCGGGGAGCTTCTCGTCCACGGACGCGTACTGCCCGGTGAGACCGATCACCCGCCGCAGCTGCCGGGGCTGCCGTACGACGTCGTAGCCGGCGACGTGGGCCTGCCCGGCGTCGGGGGTGATGAGGGTGGACAGGATGCGCACGAGGGTGGTCTTGCCGGCGCCGTTGGGCCCGAGCACACCCATCACGGTGCCCTCGCGTACATCAAGGTCGACGCCGTCCAGTGCCTTGGTCTCGCCGTAGTGCTTGACCAGCCCCCGTACGGTGACCGCGCTGCCCGCGGCCGGGGGGTTGTCGTCGATTCGCTTCATGTCCACGACGGTCCCAGGGGCCGCCGACAAACCACCGACAGTCCACCGACAGCCGTCCGGTGCCCCCGACATCCCACCGACGGCACCGGCACCCCGGCACCGGCACTCCGGCACCCCCGGCGCCGACACCCCGCCGGTGCCGGGAAAGGGGCCGGCCCCGCCGACGGGGGAAGATCGGCGGGGCCGGGTGGTGCCGTGCTGGTCTGCGTGGCGTGCGGGACCAGTGGACCGGGACTAGTGGACGGAGTGCTCCTCCTGCGGGAACGTTCCGCCGACGACGTCCTCGGCGAACGACTTCGCCGCGTCGCCCATGACCCGGCGCAGGTCGGCGTACTGCTTGACGAACTTCGGCACCCGGCCGCCGGTCAGCCCGAGCATGTCGGTCCACACCAGCACCTGCGCGTCGGTGTCCGGACCCGCGCCGATGCCGACCGTCGGGATGTGCAGGGTGCGCGTCACCTCGGCGGCCAGCTCGGCCGGCACCAGCTCCAGGACGACCGAGAAGGCGCCCGCGTCCTGCACGGCCTTGGCGTCGCGCAGCAGCTGCTGGGCCGCCTCCTCGCCCCGGCCCTGCACGCGGTAGCCCATGGCGTTGACGGACTGCGGGGTGAGGCCGATGTGCGCCATCACGGGGATGCCGGACTCCACCAGCAGTTCGATCTGCCGGTGCGAGCGCTCGCCGCCCTCCAGCTTCACCGCTCCGACGCCCGCCTCCTTCACCAGCCGGGTCGCCGAGCGCAGCGCCTGCACCGGACCCTCCTGATACGAGCCGAAGGGCAGGTCGGCGACGATCAGGGCGCGGCTGGTGCCCCGTACGACCGCGGCCGAGAGCATCGTCATCTCGTCCAGCGTGACGGGCACGGTGGTGTCGTAGCCGAGGTGGCAGTTGCCCGCGGAGTCGCCGACGAGCATGACCGGGATGCCGGCCTCGTCGAAGACGGACGCGGTCATCGCGTCGTAGGCGGTGAGCATGGGCCACTTCTCACCGCGCTCCTTGGCGGCGGTGATGTCCCGGACGGTGATGCGACGGTTGCTCTTGCCCCCGTACAGCGCCCTGCTTCCGTCGGAGGGCTGGCGCTGAGGCGTCTGGGCAGCCGAGAGCTGCGTCATGGCAACGGCTCCTTCATGTCATCTCGAGGCGCCCTGACGGCGTCCCCGGATCCCCTCCATGGTGGCACCTCGTGCCGCCAGGACGCCAGGGGGACCCTTCGTCCCGGGCCGCCGCACCACCGATTTCGCCGTATCCGTACGCCGGTGCGTCCACAGGGGTGAATGTGCCCGTTCTGTCACAGAGTGGTCCGCGCAGGTGGTGTCCGGAACTTCGAACGCCGACCCGCTCGTCCTCGTGCCCGTACGGCCGTCATGGACGGCAGGATCGGAACCGATCATCCCCTATGGTGCTGAGTCACGGGGGGCGACGGTATGCACGGCAGGCAGTGAGGCACGGTATGGCGCAGCAGGCGTACGTGACGGAGACGGACAGCGGCGGCTCGGATCCCGAGCGCCGGGAAACCCGGCTTCGGCGCCTGTTGGACCGGGTGGCCGGCGGCTGGCGCGGCGACCGGGGGATCTGGCGCCGGGGCGTGGTCACCGCCGCGGTCGCCGTCCTCCTGGCCGTGGTCATGGCGGGCCACTCGCGCATCCCGAACGCCATCGGCAACCTCGGCAGTCTCACGGAGACGTTCCTGCCCTGGTTCGGCCTGCTGGTCCCGGTGCTGCTGGTGATCGCCGTCGTCCGCAAGTCGGCGACGGCGCTGATCGCGCTGGTGCTGCCGGTGAGCGTGTGGCTCAACCTCTTCGGCGGCCTGCTCTTCGACAAGACCGGCACCGGCGGCAACCTCACGGTGGCCACGCACAACGTCAACGCGGCCAACGCCGACCCCGCCGGCACCGCCCGCGCCGTGGCCGCGTCCGGCGCGGACGTGCTGGCCCTGGAGGAGCTGAAGGCGGCAGCGGTACCGACGTACGAGAGGGCGCTGGCCACGAAGTACCGCCACCACGCGGTCGTCGGCACCGTCGGACTGTGGAGCACGTACCCGATCGGCGACGTGAGGGCCGTCGACATCGGGCTGGGCTGGACGCGCGCGATGCGCGCCACCGTCGCCACGCCGTCCGGACCGCTCGCGGTGTACGTCGCCCACCTGCCCTCCGTACGGGTGAAACTGGAGGCCGGGTTCACCGCCCGGCAACGGGACGAGAGCGCCGACGCCCTCGGCGAGGCGATCGCCGACGAGAAGCTGCCCCGCAAGATCCTGCTCGGCGACCTCAACGGCACCATGAACGACCGTGCGCTCACCGCCATCACCTCCCAGATGCGCTCCCCGCAGGGTGCCGTGGGCAACGGCTTCGGCTTCAGCTGGCCGGCGTCGTTCCCGATGGCCCGCATCGACCAGATCCTGGTCAAGGGCGTCGAGCCGCTCACCAGCTGGACCCTCCCGGCGACGGGCAGCGACCACCTGCCGATCGCCGCGCGTGTGAGGGTCAACACACCGACCGACTGAGATTCGTCGGCGGAATACTCGCCCTGAGAGGCTTTGTTCCGTACGGGAACATAGAGGTTCCCCCCGTACGCACCCCCGCTCTCGAAAGGCGAGACCCTTCATGCCCCTGGCCCTGCTCGCCCTTGCCGTGGGCGCCTTCGGCATCGGTACGACCGAGTTCGTGATGATGGGCCTGCTGCCCGACGTCGCGGACGACCTGGACATCTCCCTCCCCACCGCCGGCCACCTGGTCTCGGCCTACGCGCTGGGCGTCGTCATCGGCGCCCCGCTGCTCGCGGCGGCGACCGCGCGGATGTCCCGCCGCACGGTCCTGATCGCGCTGATGGCCCTCTTCGTGGCCGGCAACGCGCTGTCGGCGTTCGCCCCCGGCGAGGTCTCCCTCCTGGCCGCCCGCTTCGTCAGCGGTCTGCCGCACGGCGCCTTCTTCGGCGTCGGCGCGGTGGTCGCCACCGGCATGGTGGCGCCGGAACGCAAGGCCCGCTCCGTCTCCCTGATGTTCCTGGGCCTCACCGTCGCCAACATCGTCGGCGTGCCCGCGGCGACGGCCATGGGCCAGCAGCTCGGCTGGCGGGCGACGTTCCTCGGCGTGAGCGCGATCGGCGTCGCGGCGATAGCGGCGCTCGCCGCGCTGATCCCGCGCGACCACGCCCCCGCCCCCGCCACGGGCCTGCGCGGCGAACTGGCCGCCCTGCGCTCCGTCCCCGTCTGGCTGGCGCTCGGCACGACGGTCGCCGGCTTCGGCGCGCTCTTCGCCGCGTACAGCTACATCACGCCGATGCTCACGGACGCCGCCGGGTTCGCCGAGGCCAGCGTGACGCTGCTGCTCGCCCTCTTCGGCGTCGGGGCCACCGCGGGCAACCTGCTGGGCGGCCGCCTGGCCGACCACTCCCTGCGCGGCACCCTCTTCGGCGGCCTCGCCTCGCTGGTCCTCGTCCTCGCCCTCTTCCCGCTCCTGATGCGCGCGGAGGTCACGGCGGCGGTGGCGGTGGCGCTGCTCGGCATGGCGGCCTTCATCACCGGCTCCCCGCTCCAGCTGATGGTCATGGAGAAGGCCTCCGCGGCCCCCTCCCTCGCCTCCTCGGCCAACCAGGCCGCCTTCAACCTCGCCAACGCCGGCGGCGCCTGGATCGGCGGCCTCGCCCTGGCGGCGGGCTTCGGCGTCACGTCCCCGGCGACGGCGGGCGCGGGGCTGGCCGTCCTCGGCCTGGCGGTCGCGGGCGCGGCGTGGGCGGTGGACCGGCGCCGGGCCGCTGCCGCTCCGGCGGCCGGGCGGGAGCGCGTGGTCGCGGCGCACATGCCGGAGGCCCCGGAGCCGGCGCGGCGGTGACCCCCGGTCCGCCGTGGCCCTGGGCGGGCCGGGGGCCTACCGGATTCAGCGGCAGGTCCCGGAGCCGGCGCGGCGGTGACCCCCGGTTCGCCGTCGCCCTGGGCGGGCCGGGGGCCTACCGGATTCAGCGGCAGGTCCCGGAGCCGGCGCGGCGGTGACCCCCGGTTCGCCGTCGCCCTGGGCGGGCCGGGGGCCTACCGGATTCACCGGCAGGTCCCGGAGCCGGCGCGGCGGTGACCCCCGGTCCGCCGTCGCCCTGGGCGGGCCGGGGGCCTACCGGATTCACCGGCAGGTCCCGGAGCCGGCGCGGCGGTGACCCCCGGTCCGCCGTCGCTCTGGGCGGGCCGGGGGCCTACCGGATTCAGCGGCAGGTCCCGGAGCCGGCGCGGCGGTGACCCCCGGTCCGCCGTCGCTCTGGGCGGGCCGGGGGCCTACCGGATTCACCGGCAGGTCCCGGACCCGCCCGGCGGCAGCGGAAAACCCCGTGCGGAACCGACGGCCCGGCCGTCAGGATGCGGTGCATGACCGTCCTCGTGTCCGATCCCGTCCGCCTCGGTGAGACGCGCCTGCCGGACGGGCGCCTGCTCGGCTGGGCCGAGTGGGGGCCGCCGGACGGGGTGCCCGTCCTGCTGTGCCCCGGCGCGGCCACGAGCCGCCGGCTCGGCTTCGGCGCGGGTGTCGTGGACGGGCTCGGCGTACGCCTGGTCTCCGTGGACCGCCCGGGACTCGGTGCCTCGACCCCGGCCCCCGGCCGGACCTTCGCCGACTTCGCGTCCGACGTCCGCCGTCTGTGCGCGCTGCGGGACCTGGGGCGCCCGGCCGTGGTCGGCAACTCGCAGGGCGCCCCGTTCGCCCTCGCCTGCGCCGAGGCCGGCGTCGCCTCCGCGCTGGCCCTCGTCTCGGCGGCCGACGAGGTGGCGGCCCCCGAGTTCGCCGCCGCACTGCCCGCCGAGCTGCGCGCGCTGACCGAACGGGCCGTACGGGACCCGTCCGGCGCCGAGGAGTTCTTCGCCGGGTTCGACGCGGACGCGATGTGGGACATGGTCATGGGCGGCAGCCCGGCCTGCGACCTCGCCGTGTACCGGGAGGACGGCTTCTCGGCCGCCTACCGCCGCGCTCTGGCGGAAGGCTTCGCCCAGGGCGCCGCCGCCGGATACGCCCGTGACACCACCCTCGCCATGGGCCGCTGGCCCTTCGCGCTCGACCGCGTCACCGTCCCGGCCGACATCTGGTACGGCGAGCAGGACACCAGCCACTCCCCGGACAACGGCGTCCTCCTCGCGGCCCGGATACGCGGTTCCCGCCGCCGTGTCGTACCGGGGGTCGGGGGCGCGGTGCTGTGGACCCACGCGGAGCCGATCCTCACCTCGCTGCTGGCCGGTCACCCGTTGGCGTGCGCGGGGTCCCGTTCCCGCCCGCAGGCGTAGTACGGCGCCCTACCGTGTCGTCCGTCGCGATACGACGCGTACGAGGAGGGGTGCGGATGTCGGTGAACGGCGAGGCGGACGAGCCGGGTTGGGAGGTCGACCCGGACGACGAGTGGGGTGTGGCCGTCCTCACCACCGTGGGGAGGCAGTTGAAGCTGCGCCGTGAAGCGGTGGGGATGCGGGCCGGCGACTTCGGAGTGGCGGTCGGATACGGGGAGGATCTCGTCTACAAGGTGGAGGGCGGGAAGCGGATCCCCCGGCGGGAGTATCTGGAGAAGGCGGACCAGGTGCTGCGGGCGGGCGGTCTCATCGCCGCGGCCTGGGAGGACGTGAAGAGGGTCCGGTATCCCAAGCAGGTGCGGGATCTGGCGAAGATGGAGTCCAGGGCGGTCGAATCGCTCTCGTACGGCAGCTACAGCCTGCACGGGTTGCTCCAGACCGAGGAGTACGCGCGCGCACTCCTCGGCAAGCGGCGGCCGGCCCTCACCGAGGACGAGGTGGAGAACGCCGTCGCCGCGCGCATGGGCCGCAAGGCGATGTTCGAACGGGCCCCGGCCCCGGAACTCAGCTTTGTCCAGGAGGAGGCGACCCTCAGGCGCCCTGTGGGAGGCAGGATGGTTCTGCGGCGGCAGCTCGAACATCTGCTGGAGGTCGAGCGATTCCGGCACGTGGAGATCCAGGTGATGCCGACGTCTCGCGGTGACCATCCGGGAGGCGGGCGGATGCAGGTGCTCAAGTTCGAGGACGGCACGGCGGTCGGACGGGCGGACGACATGTTCGGCGGCCGGCCCGTCACGGATCCCCGGCAGTTGCGCATCCTCGAACTGCGCTATGGCAGTATCCGGGCCGAGGCGCTGTCCGCCCGGGAGTCAGTGGCCTTCATCGAACAACTGCTGGGGGAGACATGAGCCGCAAGGACACATCCGGACACCTCGCCGACCTGGCCTGGTTCAAGAGCAGCTACAGCGACACCAGCGAGCCCAGCGACTGCGTCGAGGTGGCGACGACCCCCGCCGCCGTCCTCGTCCGCGACTCCAAGCGCCCCGACGGCCCCCGCCTCGCCGTCACGCCGTCGGCGTGGGCGGGGTTCGTCGCCGGGGCGGGCGGGGGCTGATCCCCGCCCCCACCCGCACCCGGCGGAGCGTCACAGCACCGGCAGCGACTTCCGCAGCTCGAACGCCGTGACCTGCGACCGGTACTCCTCCCACTCCTGCCGCTTGTTGCGCAGGAAGAAGTCGAAGACGTGCTCGCCGAGGGTCTCCGCGACCAGGTCGCTGTGTTCCATCAGGGCGAGGGCCTCGCCGAGGTTCTGGGGGAGCGGCTCGATGCCCAGGGCGCGGCGTTCGGCGTTGGACAGGGCCCACACGTCGTCCTCGGCGCCCGGCGGGAGTTCGTAGCCCTCCTCGATGCCCTTCAGACCGGCGGCCAGCAGGACGGCGTAGGTCAGGTACGGGTTGGCGCCGGAGTCGATGGAGCGGACCTCGACGCGGGCCGAGCCGGTCTTGCCGGGCTTGTACATCGGCACGCGGACCAGCGCCGAGCGGTTGTTGTGGCCCCAGCAGATGTACGACGGGGCCTCGCCGCCCGCGCCGGCCGTGCGCTCGGAGCCGCCCCAGATGCGCTTGTAGGAGTTCACCCACTGGTTGGTGACCGCGGAGATCTCCGCCGCGTGCCGCAGCAGGCCCGCGATGAAGGAGCGGCCGACCTTGGAGAGCTGGTACTCCGCGCCGGACTCGTAGAACGCGTTGCGGTCGCCCTCGAAGAGCGAGAGGTGCGAGTGCATGCCGGAGCCGGGGTACTCCGAGAAAGGCTTCGGCATGAAGGTGGCCTGCAGGCCCTGCTCCAGCGCGACCTGCTTCATGACCAGGCGGAAGGTCATGATGTTGTCGGCCGTGGAGAGCGCGTCCGCGTAGCGCAGGTCGATCTCCTGCTGGCCGGGGGCGCCCTCGTGGTGGGAGAACTCCACCGAGATGCCCATCGACTCCAGCATGGTGATGGCCTGGCGGCGGAAGTCCATGCCGATGTTCTGCGGGGTGTGGTCGAAGTACCCGGAGTTGTCGGCGGGGGTGGGGACCGTGCCGTCGACCGGCTTGTCCTTCAGCAGGAAGAACTCGATCTCCGGGTGGGTGTAGAAGGTGAAGCCCAGGTCGGAGGTGCGGGCCAGGGCGCGCTTGAGGACGAAGCGCGGGTCGGCGAAGGACGGGGAGCCGTCCGGCATCAGGATGTCGCAGAACATGCGGGCCGTGCCGGGGGCCTCCGCGCGCCAGGGCAGGACCTGGAAGGTGGAGGGGTCCGGCTTGGCGATCATGTCGGACTCGTAGACCCGGGCGAAGCCCTCGATCGCGGAGCCGTCGAAGCCGATGCCCTCGTCGAAGGCCTGCTCCAGCTCGGCCGGGGCCACGGCGACGGACTTCAGGAAGCCCAGTACGTCCGTGAACCACAGGCGTACGAACCGGATGTCGCGCTCCTCCAGCGTCCGGATCACGAACTCCTGCTGCTTGTCCATCTTCCGCTTCCCCATCCTTGCTGGTCAGGCCGCCTGTCTCCGGTACGGCGGGAGGCGGTCGGGCACCCGGGCATCACACCACAGCACGGTTTCGTACGCGTTGCGGACCCCGATCGGCAGACCGGTCACGGCCTGAACGTCTCACGTACGTCCGGTGTACCGCTCTCCCCGCAGACTAGAGGCCATGTGTTCGATCGGGCCATTCCTGGGATCCCGCCGGGACGGAACCTACGACAGAACCTGTGAACGGATCCCGCGACCTCCCCTACAAAGGGCCCCCGCTCCCCCATTACGATCAGCGGACTCACCGCCCCCCGCTTTCTTTCCTTCCCAAGAAGGGCACACCCCATGGGTTCCGCCAAGAAGAGCAGCAACACGGCGCGACAGGCACGCATAGCCGAGATGCGGCGCGCCGAGGAGGCCCGCGAGCGCCGGAACCGGATCCTCACGATCGCGGTCAGTGCCGTGGTCGTCGCCGGTCTCGTCGCCGGCGGGGTCGTTCTAGTGCGGTCGCAGTCCGGCGACTCCGACGACGCCGCGGCGTCCGACGACAAGAGCACCGGCAAGTTCGTCGCCGGGGAGGACGGGGTGCGGACCTGGGAGGGGAACCTGTCCCGCAACCACGTCACCAAGAAGGTGACGTACCCCGTCGAGCCCCCGGTCGGCGGCGACCACAACCAGGTCTGGATGAACTGCGACGGCGACGTCTACACCAAGCCGCTCAACAAGGAGAACGCCGTGCACTCGCTGGAGCACGGCGCCGTCTGGGTCACGTACACCAGCAAGGCCCCGAAGGCCGACGTCGGGAAGCTTGCCGCCAAGGTCAAGAAGACGCCGTACTCCCTGATGAGCCCGGTCGAGGGGCAGAAGGACCCGATCATGCTCACCGCCTGGGGCCACCAGCGCACGGTGACCGGCGCCGACGACCCGAACGTGGACACGTTCTTCGAGAAGTTCGTCCAGGGCGAGCAGACCCCCGAGCCCGGTGCCGCCTGCACCAACGGACTGTCCCAGTGAAACCGGGCCGCGCCTGCTGGATCGCCGGGGCCGCCGCGGCGGCGCTCGTCGCGGCCGGTGCGATCACCTACGCGGGCGCCGGGGACGACGGCGCGGAGCGCGTCCCGGCGGCCGACTCGGCGGACGCCGGTTTCGCGCGGGACATGGCGGTGCACCACCAGCAGGCCGTGGAGATGTCGTACATCGTGCGCGACCGCACCGGGGACGAGGAGGTGCGGCGGCTCGCGTACGACATCGCGCAGACGCAGGCCAACCAGCGCGGCATGATGATCGGCTGGCTCGATCTGTGGGGGCTGCCCAAGGTGTCGTCCGACCCGCCGATGACCTGGATGGGCATGGGCGACATGCCCTCCGCGGGGGAGGGCTCGCTGATGCCGGGGATGGCCACCGACGCCGAGATGGAGAAGCTCGGCACCCTGAACGGGAGGCAGGCGGAGGTCTTCTACCTGCAGCTGATGACGGAGCACCACAAGGGCGGCGTCCACATGGCCGAGGGGTGCGCCGAGACGTGCACGGTCGGCGTGGAGAAGCGGCTGGCCCGGGGGATGGTGGAGTCGCAGGAGTCGGAGATCCGGCTGATGGCGGACCTCCTGGCCGAGCGGGGCGCGAAGCCGCGGGCCTGAGCCCGGCACCGGCGCACCACCCCATCGCGTCGTTCTGACGATTACACTGGGCGCGTGCCTCAACTACGACTCGCCCTGAACCAGATCGACTCCACCGTCGGTGACATCGCCGGGAACGCGGAGTCGGTCGTCCGCTGGTCCCGGCACTCGGCCGAGCAGGGAGCGCACCTGGTGGCGTTCCCGGAGATGATGCTGACCGGGTATCCCGTCGAGGACCTGGCCCTGAGATCGTCCTTCGTGGAGGCCTCCCGCGCCGCCCTGCGCTCCCTCGCCGCGCGGCTCGCGGACGAGGGACTCGGCGGACTGCCGGTGGTCGTGGGCTACCTCGACCGCTCGGCGACCGCCCGGCCGAAGTACGGCCAGCCCGCCGGCGCCCCGCAGAACGCGGCGGCGGTGCTGTACGGCGGCGAGGTGGTGCTGACCTTCGCCAAGCACCACCTGCCGAACTACGGCGTCTTCGACGAGTTCCGCTACTTCCTGCCCGGCGACACCATGCCGGTGGTGCGGGTGCGCGGCGTCGACGTGGCCCTGGCCATCTGCGAGGACCTGTGGCAGGACGGCGGCCGGGTGCCGGCCGCGCGCTCGGCGGGGGCCGGACTGCTGCTCTCCGTCAACGCCTCGCCCTACGAGCGCGACAAGGACGACACCCGGCTGGAGCTGGTGCGCAAGCGGGCCCAGGAGGCCGGGTGCACCACGGCGTACCTCGCGATGACCGGCGGGCAGGACGAACTCGTCTTCGACGGCGACTCGATCGTGGTCGACCGGGACGGCGAGGTCGTGGCACGGGCCCCGCAGTTCTCCGAGCGCTGCATGGTGCTGGACCTCGACCTGCCGGCCGCGGACGCCGACGCCCCGGCCGGCGTGGTCGACGACGGGCTGCGCATCGACCGGGTGGTGCTGTCCGAGGAGCCGGTGCCCGCCTGCACCCCCGCACGCTCCGGCGGACACGCCGAGCGGCTGGACGACGACGAGGAGGTCTACTCGGCACTGGTCGTCGGGCTGCGCGCCTACGTCACCAAGAACGGCTTCCGCTCGGTGCTGATCGGGCTGTCCGGCGGCATCGACTCCTCCCTCGTCGCGGCGATCGCCTGCGACGCGCTGGGCGCGGAGAACGTGTACGGGGTGTCGATGCCGTCCAGGTACTCCTCCGGCCACTCCAAGGACGACGCGGCGGAGATGGCGCGCCGGACCGGGCTCAACTACCGCACCGTGGCGATCGAGCCGATGTTCGACGCGTACATGGGCTCGCTGGGCCTGACCGGGCTCGCCGAGGAGAACCTCCAGTCACGCCTGCGGGGCACCCTGCTGATGGCGATCTCCAACCAGGAGGGCCACATCGTCCTGGCGCCGGGGAACAAGTCCGAGCTGGCGGTCGGGTACTCCACGCTGTACGGCGACTCCGTGGGCGCCTACGGGCCCATCAAGGACGTCTACAAGACGTCCGTCTTCCGCCTGGCCGAATGGCGCAACCGCGCCGCCGAGGCCCGCGGCCAGACCCCTCCGATCCCCGAGAACTCGATCACCAAGCCCCCGAGCGCCGAGCTGCGCCCGGGCCAGGTCGACACCGACTCCCTGCCCGACTACCCGGTGCTGGACGCCATCCTGGAGCTGTACGTCGACCGGGACCGGGGCGCGGACGAGATCGTGGCGGCCGGGTACGACCGGGAGCTGGTGACGAAGACGCTGCGGATGGTCGACACCGCGGAGTACAAGCGGCGGCAGTACCCGCCGGGCACGAAGATCTCGGCGAAGGGCTTCGGCAAGGACCGCCGCCTGCCGATCACCAGCCGCTGGCGGGAGACCGGCTGACGCGGCCCCGGGAACCGCGGTGGCGCTGACGCGGCCCCGGGAACCGCGGTGGCGCTGACGCGGCCCCGGGAACCGCGGTGGCGCTGACGCGGCCCCGGGAACCGCGGTGGCGACGGCGGGAGACCGGCCGTGACACGTCCGCGGGCCGGCCCCCGGCGAGGGGCCGGCCCGCGGACGTGGTCACCGCTGCCGCTTCAGCTCCGCCAGCACCTGGTGCAGGGGCTCCGTCTGCCGGCGCCGGTACTCCTGGATCGCCCAGCCGTTGCCGTCCGGGTCCTTGAAGTACATGAAGGTGGCCCCGTCGTCCGGCGCGTACTGCACCGGCTCGGAGACGTCCAGACCGCGCCCCACCAGTTCCGTGTGGGCCGCCTTGATGTCGGCGACGCACAGCTGCAGGCCCTGGTAGGAGCCGGGCGCGGGGCGGCTCTGCCCCTGGGCCATCTCCCAGATGGCGTCGCCGAGGGCGATCGAGCAGCCGGAGCCCGGAGGCGTCAGCTGGACGATCCGCATGCCCGGCATGACTTCCTGGTCGATGTCGACGTGGAAGCCGACCTTGTCCCGGTAGAAGTCCCGGGCGCGGTCGATGTCGGTGACGGGCAGGGGAATGACTTCGAGGGTGAAGTCCATGGCGTGACTCCTTCGACTGCGTCGTCGATCAGGGACAAGTCAGCACAGTGATCAGCCGGGCACGATATCCGTACGGGTCGCGGTGTCAGTAGTGGTAGCGCGCCTGGACGATGATCAGCGCGTCACCGGTCGGCTTGTACACGAGACGGTGGGTGTCGTCGATGCGTCGTGACCAGTAGCCCGACAGGTCGCCCTTCAGGGGCTCCGGCTTGCCGATGCCCTTGAACGGGTCACGAGTGATGTCGGTGATCAGTTTGTTGATCCGCTTGGTCACCTTCCGGTCGCTCTCGGCCCAGTGGACGTAGTCCTCCCAGCCGTGCGACGTGAAAGTGATCTTCACGCGTGCTCCGCGTCCGGATCGATCAGCTCACGCTGCCGGGCGCCGCCGGACTCGGCCTCGGCGATGGAGTCGAGCAGGCGGCGGGCGTTCTTGGGGGAACGCAGGAGGTGCACCGTCTCCGTCCAGGCCGTGAAGTCCTCCTCGGACATCAGGACGGCGTTTCCCTTGCGGGAGGTGATGTGCACCGGGGCGTGGTCCTCGTTGACCTGCTCTATCAGCGGGAAGAGGTTCTGACGGGCTTCGCTGGCGGTGATGGACATACCGATGCCTCCCTTCGCGGCTTGTACAAGATATCGTACGAGTATGGAGTGGTCCACCGGAGGCCGGGATACGCCGCACGGGCCGCTCTCCCCGGCACGCCCGGCGCCTCCTCGCGGCACCCCGGTTACGCTCAAGGCCGGACGACCTTGATCCGACGGGCCGTCCCCACAGGTCCGCGAGGTCCGCCAGGTCCGACAGTCCGAGCAGGAGGCCGAGATGACGTCGCCGGGACGCCGGAGCAGCACCTTCACGCGGCTGCTGCGGCACGGCTTCACCGATCCCTCGGCCGCCGAGCGGCTGCTGGACGGCGCGGAGCTGGCGCCCGTCCGCGCCGACCCGGTCCTGCTGGAGGCGCTGGGCGCCACCGCCGACCCCGACCTCGCGCTGCACGGCCTGGTCCGGCTGCTGGAGGCGCAGCCCGACGCCACCGCCCGCCGGGAGCTGCTGGACACGCTGATAGCGTCCAAGCCCCTGCGCGACCGCCTCCTCGGCGTGCTCGGCGCCTCCGAGGCGCTCGCCGACCACCTCGCCCGGCACGCCGGCGACTGGCAGGCCCTCGTCACCTACGAGCCGCGCGACCTGCACCGCGGGGTGGCGGAGTTCGAGCACGGCCTCGCCGAGGCGACCGACCCCGTCTCCCTGCGCGTCGCCTACCGGCGCTGCCTGCTGTCCATCGCCGCCCGCGACGTGTGCGGCACCATCGACGTCGCCGAGACCGCCGCCGAGCTGGCCGACCTCGCCACCGCCACGCTGCGCGCCGCGCTGGCCCTCGCCGAGGCGGACGCGCCCGAGGACGCCGCCCTGTGCCGGCTGGCGGTGATCGCGATGGGCAAGTGCGGCGGCCACGAGCTGAACTACGTCTCCGACGTCGACGTCATCTTCGTGGGGGAGGCGGTGGACGGGGCCGACGAGGCCAGGGCGCTGCGGGCCGCGACCTCGCTCGCCTCGCACATGATGCGGATCTGCTCCGAGACGACCGTCGAGGGCTCCATCTGGCCCGTCGACGCCAACCTCCGCCCCGAGGGCCGCAACGGCCCGCTGGTGCGCACCCTCAGCAGCCACCTCGCCTACTACCAGCGCTGGGCCAAGACCTGGGAGTTCCAGGCGCTGCTCAAGGCCCGCCCGGTGGCCGGCGACGCCGGTCTCGGCGCCGAGTACGTCGCCGCCCTCCAGCCCCTGGTGTGGCAGGCCGCCGACCGCGAGAACTTCGTCCCCGACGTGCAGAAGATGCGCCGCCGGGTGGTGGAGAACATCCCCGTCGCCGAGGTCGACCGGCAGCTCAAGCTGGGCCCCGGCGGCCTCAGGGACGTCGAGTTCGCCGTGCAGCTGCTCCAGCTGGTGCACGGGCGGTCCGACGCCTCCCTGCGCAGCGGCACGACACTGGACGCGCTGGCCGCGCTGGCCGCGGGCGGGTACGTGGGCCGGGTCGACGCCGCCCAGCTCGACGAGGCGTACCGCTTCCTGCGCTCCATGGAGCACCGCATCCAGCTGCACCGGCTGCGGCGCACCCACCTCGTGCCCGAGGACGAGACCGACCTGCGCCGCCTCGGCCGCTCCCTCGGCCTGCGCACCGACCCGGTCGCCGGGCTGCTGCGCGCGTGGAAGCGGCACGCCTCCGTCGTACGGCGGCTGCACGAGAAGCTGTTCTACCGGCCGCTGCTCGACGCCGTCGCCCAGCTCGCGCCCGGCGAGGCCCGGCTGAGCGCCGAGGCCGCGCGGGAGCGCCTGGTCGCCCTCGGATACGCCGACCCGGCCGCCGCGCTCAGGCACCTGGAGGCGCTGGCGTCCGGCGTGACCCGCAAGGCGGCCATCCAGCGGACCCTGCTGCCCGTGCTGCTCGGCTGGTTCGCCGACTCCGCCGACCCGGACACCGGCCTGCTCAACTTCCGCAAGGTCTCCGACGCGCTCGGCAAGACGCCCTGGTACCTGCGGCTGCTGCGGGACGAGGGCGCGGCGGCCGAGAACCTCGCCCGCGTACTCTCCGCCGGGCGGCTCGCCCCCGACCTGCTGATGCGGGCGCCGGAGGCCGTCGCACTGCTCGGGGACGGCGACGCCGGGGGACTGGCGCCGCGCGGGCGGGCCCAGCTGGAGCAGGAGATACTCGCCGCGGTCCGCCGCGCCGACGGCGCCGTCCAGGCGGTCACGGCCGCGCGCGGCGTACGGCGCAGGGAGCTGTTCCGCACGGCCGCCGCGGACATCGTCGGCTCCTACGGCACCGACGCGCACCCCGTCGAGGCCGACCAGGGCGCCCTGGTGGACCGGGTCGGCGGCGCCGTCTCGGACCTGACGGCGGCGACGCTGGCGGGGACGCTCCGGGCGGTCGTGCGGGACGGCTGGGGCGACACCCTGCCCACCCGGTTCGCGGTCATCGGCATGGGCCGGTTCGGCGGGCACGAGCTGGGCTACGGCTCCGACGCGGACGTGCTGTTCGTGCACGAGCCCCGCGACGGGGTGGACGAGCGGGAGGCGGCCGACGCGGCGAACAAGGTCGTCTCCGAGATGCGGCGCCTGCTCCAGGTGCCCAGCGCCGACCCGCCGCTGATCGTCGACGCCGACCTGCGCCCCGAGGGCAAGTCCGGGCCGCTGGTGCGGACGCTGAAGTCGTACGAGGCCTACTACCGGCGCTGGTCGCTGGTGTGGGAGTCGCACGCCCTGCTGCGGGCCGAGTTCGTGGCCGGCGACGAGGACCTGGGACGGAGGTTCATCGAGCTGGTCGATCCGCTGCGGTACCCGGCGGGCGGACTCGCGGAGGACGCCGTACGGGAGATCCGGCGGCTCAAGGCCCGGATGGAGGCCGAGCGGCTGCCGCGCGGCGCGGACCCCAAGCTGCACGCCAAGCTGGGGCCGGGCGGGCTGTCCGACGTGGAGTGGACCGTGCAGCTGCTCCAGCTGCGGTACGGCCACCGGGAGGCGGGGCTGCGGACCACCCGGACGCGTCGGGCCCTGGCCGCCGCGGCCGACGCCGGGCTCGTCCCGGCGGAGAGCGCCGGGACCCTCGACGAGGCGTGGGTGCTGGCGACACGCGTGCGCAACGCGGTGATGCTGGTGCGCGGCCGGGCCGGCGACACCTTCCCGACCGACCCCCGGGAGCTGGCGGCGGTGGGCCGCTATCTGGGCCACGGCCCCGGTCACGCGGGCGACATGCTGGACGAGTACCGCCGCACGGCCCGCAGGGCCCGGACGGTGGTGGAGGAACTCTTCTACGCCTAGCCCGGCCCCTCAGCCGCGGGCAGTCGTGCCCCCCTCAGCGCCGGGCACGTCTACGCCCGCCCGGGCACCCACGCCCCCCGCCGGCCACCGCCCCCCGGCACCGACCGCGGCAGCGCGTGCGGCAGCGACCCGTACCACACCGCCGCCACCCCGTACCCGAACCCCAGGCACAGCACGCCCCCCACCGCGTCCAGCCAGAAGTGGTTGGCGGTGGCGACGATCACCACCAGCGTGAGCGCCGGGTACACCAGCCCCAGCACCCGCACCCACGGCACCGACGCCAGGGCGAAGATCGTCACCCCGCACCACACCGACCACCCGATGTGCATCGACGGCATCGCCGCGTACTGGTTGGACATGTTCTTCAGGTCCCCGGACGCCATCGACCCCCACGTCTCATGGACCATCACCGTGTCGACGAAACGCCCGCCGTTCATCAGACGGGGCGGCGCGAGCGGATACAGGTAGTAGCCGACCAGGGCGACGCTCGTCGTCGCGAAGAGGACGAGCCGGGTCGCCGCGTAGCGCCCGGGGTGGCCGCGGTACAACCACACCAGTACACCCAGCGTCATCACGAAGTGCAGCGTGGCGTAGTAGTAGTTCATGCCGACGATCAGCCAAGTCACCGAGTTCACGGCATGGTTGAGCCACTCCTCGACCGCGATGCCGAGTTGCTGCTCGGTCCGCCAGATCCAGTCGGCGTTGCGCAGCGCCTGCGCCCGCTGCTCCGGCACGGCATTGCGGATGAGCGAGTACGTCCAGTAACTGAGCGCGATCAGCAGGATCTCGAACCACAGGCGGGGCCGGCGGGGCGTGCGCAGCCGCCGCACGAGACCCTGCCCCTTCTCCTCCGTGACGGGGCGCGGAACGGCTGCTCGCAGGCGTTCCGGAGTCCTCACGGTCACGTCACCCATGGGCATGGAGTCTGCCAGAAAAGCCTTCTGCCACCGATCATCCCCCTGCCGGGTGCGGCCCGCACCCGCTGCCCCGACGGTTCAGGGCCGGTTCCGCTCGCCGGGCGCCGACGCCGTCGAGCCGCGGACCACCAGCTCCGGCATGAACACGAACTCGCTGTGCGGCGCGGGCGTCCCGCCGATCTCCTCCAGCAGGGTGCGCACCGCCGCCTGTCCCATCGCGGGGACCGGCTTGCGGACGGTCGTCAGCGGGGGGTCGGTGAAGGCGATCAGCGGCGAGTCGTCGAAGCCGACGACCGAGATGTCCTTGGGCACGTCCAGGCCTTGCTGCCGGGCGGCCCGTATCGCGCCCAGCGCCATCATGTCGCTGGCGCACACCACCGCCGTGCAGTCCCGCTCGATGAGCGCGGTGGCCGCCGCCTGGCCGCCCTCCAGGGTGTAGAGGGAGTGCTGGACGAGCTCCTTCTCCACGGTCTCCGGACTCAGGCCCAGTTGGTCCTGGACGGTGCGGACGAAGCCCTCGATCTTGCGCTGCACGGGCACGAACCGCTTCGGGCCGAGGGCCAGCCCGATGCGGGCGTGGCCGAGCGAGACGAGGTGCGTGACCGCGAGGCTCATCGCGGCCCGGTCGTCGGGCGAGATGAACGGTGCCTGGACCTTCGAGGAGAAGCCGTCGACGAGGACGAACGGCACGCCCTGGGCGCGCAGCCGCTCGTAGCGCTGCATGTCGGCGGTGGTGTCGGCGTGCAGGCCGGAGACGTAGATGATGCCGGCGACCCCACGGTCGACCAGCATCTCCGTCAGCTCGTCCTCCGTGGAGCCGCCCGGGGTCTGGGTGGCGAGCACCGGCGTGTAGCCCTGGCGGGTCAGCGCCTGCCCGATGACCTGGGCCAGCGCCGGGAAGATGGGGTTCTCCAGCTCCGGGGTGATCAGGCCCACCAGGCCCTCGCTGCGCTGCCGCAGCCGCACGGGGCGTTCGTAGCCCAGCACGTCCAGGGCGGCGAGGACGGACTGTCGGGTGGTGGCGGCGACGCCCGGCTTCCCGTTGAGGACGCGGCTGACCGTCGCTTCGCTCACCCCCGCCTGGGCGGCGATGTCGGCAAGCCGTGTGGTCACAGGGGTGGACTGTACCTGTCGGATGGCGCCTTGCACACCGATCGGGCGCCGTGGGCGGCCTGTTGGTCGGCTCGGCGCGGGCTGCTGCGTCATCGCGGCTCCCTGGGGAAAGTGGCGGCAAGAGCTTGCAGAGTCTTGCACAACCGGCCGGATACCGCTCGCTCCCCGTAAACAAGCGTCTCACGTCGGTCGCTGGGAGGTCACGCGAGGGTAACTTCGGGACTCTCTTGCACTTTTTTGCTGCAAGGCCTTTCGTCAGTGCTTACATCGCTGTTACGTTCACGTCGCCCGACGGCGGCAATGACGCGGTCGGTGTCGGCAGGAGCGGCGGACGGGCCCGCACCCTGCACCACACGGGCTTTCACCTCAAGGAGAACTCATGCGGCGTGGCATAGCGGCCACCGCGCTGGTGGCGTCCCTCGCCCTCGCGGCGACGGCGTGCGGCGGGGACGGCGACAGCGACAGCGGGTCGGGCGGACCGGTCACCATCACTTACTGGGACACCTCCAACGCGACCAACGAGGCGCCGGCCTACAAGGCCCTGGTCAAGGAGTTCGAGGCCGCCAACAAGGGCATCAAGGTCAACTTCGTCAACGTGCCCTTCGACCAGGCGCAGAACAAGTTCGACACCGCCGCCGGCGCCCAGGGCGCCCCGGACGTGCTCCGCGCCGAGGTCGGCTGGACCCCCGCATTCGCCAAGAAGGGCTTCTTCCTGCCGCTGGACGGCACCGAGGCCCTCTCCGAGCAGGCCAAGTTCCAGCCCAGCCTGATCGAGCAGGCCAAGTACGAGGGCAAGACGTACGGCGTGCCGCTGGTCACCGACACCCTCGCCTTCGTCTACAACAAGGAACTGTTCAAGAAGGCCGGCGTCGAGGCCCCCAAGACCTGGGACGACCTGAAGAAGGCCGCCGCCGCCATCAAGGACAAGACCGGCGTCGACGGCTTCTGGGGCTCGACCGCGGGCTACTACGCCCAGCCGTTCCTGCACGGCGAGGGCACCGACACCGTCGACGTCGACGCCAAGAAGGTCACCGTCAAGTCGGCCGCGGCCGAGAAGGCCTACGGCACCTGGCTGAGCCTGTTCGACGGCAAGGGCCTGCACAAGGCCGACACCACCGCCGACGCCTACGCGCACATCCAGGACGCGTTCGTCAACGGCAAGGTCGCCTCGACGATCCAGGGCCCGTGGGAGATCACCAACTTCTACAAGGGCACCGCGTTCAAGGACAAGAAGAACCTCGGCATCGCCACGGTCCCGGCCGGCTCCACCGGCAAGGCGGGTGCCCCCACCGGCGGCCACAACCTGTCGGTCTACGCCGGTTCGGACAAGGCGCACCAGGAGGCGGCGCTGAAGTTCGTGAAGTTCATGACCTCGGCGAAGTCCCAGGAGACCATCGCCCTGAAGAACTCCACGCTGCCGACCCGCGAGGACGCCTACACCGCCGAGGTCAAGGCCGACCCGGGCATCGCCGGCTACCAGACGGTCCTGCCCGCCGCCCAGCCGCGTCCGGCGCTGCCCGAGTACAGCTCCCTGTGGTCCCCGCTGGACGACGAGCTGCCCCAGATCGCGAGCGGCAAGGAGTCCTTGGACAAGGGCCTGAGCGACGCCGAGACCGCGATCGCCAAGCTGGTGCCGGACTTCGGCAAGTGAGTCCGTGTGGCCGCCGGGTCCCCCGCCCCGGGGGAGGGGACCCGGCGGCCACCGGCCCGCGCGTCGTACCCCCTGCCCCGCCCGACGCTCCAGTTGATCTTCCTGATGCTCCCGAAGGTGTCGAACCATGACAGTCGCCATCGACCGCGCGACCGGCAAGCGCCGCGGTGACCGCACCCCGCGGCCCGGCTTCGGCCGGCGTCTGAAAGACGGATACCAGAAGCACTGGTACGCCTACGCGATGATCGCGCCGGTGGCCGTCGTGCTCGGCGTCCTCGTGCTGTACCCGCTGGGGTACGGCCTCTACCTCACGCTCACCGACGCCAACAGCCTCAACTCCGCGCGCACCATCGGCGTCAACGAGATCGAGGCCACCTACAAGTTCGTCGGCCTGGACAACTACGCCGACATCCTGTGGGGACCGACCGCGTACGACAGGTTCTGGTCGCACTTCATCTGGACGATCGTGTGGACCGCCCTCTGCGTCGGTCTGCACTACTTCATCGGCCTGGGCCTCGCCCTGCTGCTCAACCAGAAGCTGCGCGGGCGCACCTTCTACCGGCTGATCCTGGTCCTGCCGTGGGCCGTGCCCACCTTCGTCACCGTCTTCGGCTGGCGGTTCATGCTCGCCGACAGCGGCATCATCAACTCCGGTCTCGAAGCGCTGCACCTGCCGACACCGCTGTGGCTGGAGGACGTCTTCTGGCAGCGGTTCGCCGCGGTCATGGTCAACACCTGGTGCGGTGTGCCGTTCATGATGGTCTCGCTCCTCGGCGGACTGCAGTCCATCGACGGCAGCCTCTACGAGGCCGCCGAGATGGACGGCGCGAACGCCTGGCAGCGGTTCCGCCACGTCACCCTGCCCGGACTCAGGGCCGTCAGCTCCACCGTCGTCCTGCTCGGCATCATCTGGACCTTCAACCAGTTCGCCGTGATCTTCCTGCTGTTCGGCAACACCGCCCCCGAGGCGCAGATCCTCGTCACCTGGGCGTACCAGCTCGGGTTCGGACAGCAGCCGCGCGACTTCGCGCAGTCCGCGGCCTACGGCATGCTGCTGCTGGCCATCCTGATCGTCTTCACCTCCTTCTACCGCCGCTGGCTGAACCGCAATGAGCAGCAGCTCGCGAACTGAGGCAGGAGCCCCCATGAGTACCACCACCGTGCCCACCGAGGCTCCCGCGGAGCAGACCACCGCGTCCACCACGCCGCCCCGCCGGGTGCGCGGGCGCAGCGAGCGCAGCCGCGCCGCCTCCCTCGCCTCCCACGGCATCCTGACCGTCGCGAGCCTCGTCGCGCTCTTCCCGATCGCCTGGCTGGTCTACCTGTCCCTCGGCCCGGACAAGGACGACTACCTGCACCCCGGGCGCATCTGGTCGAAGATGTCCTTCGACAACTACGCGTTCGTGCTCCAGGACACGAACTTCTTCGAATGGCTGAAGAGTTCGCTGATCGTCTCGCTGGGCACCACGGTCATCGGCGTGATGGTCGCCGCCACCACCGGCTACGCGGTCTCCCGGATGCGCTTCCCGGGCTACAGGAAGCTCATGTGGGTCCTCCTGGTCACCCAGATGTTCCCCATCGCGGTGCTGATCGTGCCGATGTACCAGATCCTGTCCGACCTCCGGCTCATCGACAACTACCTCGGCCTGATCCTCGTCTACTGCTCGACCGCGGTGCCGTACTGCGCCTGGCTGCTCAAGGGCTACTTCGACACCATCCCGTTCGAGATCGACGAGGCGGGCCGCGTCGACGGACTGAGCCCCTTCGGCACCTTCTTCCGGCTGATCCTGCCGCTCGCGAAGCCGGGCCTCGCGGTCGCCGGTTTCTACAGCTTCATCACCGCCTTCGGCGAGGTCGCGTTCGCCTCGACGTTCATGCTGAGCGACACGAAGTACACCTTCGCCGTCGGACTGCAGAGCTTCATCAGCGAGCACGACGCGCAGCGCAACCTGATGGCGGCGACCGCCGTGCTCGTCGCGATACCCGTCTCCGCCTTCTTCTACCTCGTGCAGAAGAACCTGGTGACCGGCCTCACCGCCGGCGGCACGAAGGGCTGACGCCCACCGACCCCCGCGCCTCGCGCGCGGGTGGCGGCCGCGGTGCCCATCCGACCCCGCCGGCACCGCGGCCGCCTCGTCACCCGCCGCCGTACACCCACGGCCGCGACTCCACGGCCGCGACTCCACTACCGCGACTTCACGGCCGCGACTCCATGACCCGAACCTCCTCGTCACGTATCAAGGACGCCATGAGCCAGCAGCACTCCGCCGCACCGGCCCCCACCTCCGCCACTGCCACCGTCGCCGGGCGCCGCGACTGGTGGCGGGACGCGGTGATCTACCAGGTGTATCCGCGCAGCTTCGCCGACAGCAACGGCGACGGCATGGGCGACCTGGAGGGTGTCCGCACCCGCCTGCCGTACCTGCGCGACCTGGGCGTGGACGCCGTGTGGCTCAGCCCCTTCTACGCCTCCCCGCAGGCCGACGCCGGCTACGACGTCGCCGACTACCGGGCCGTCGACCCCATGTTCGGCACTCTGCTGGACGCCGACGCGCTCATCCGAGACGCCCACGGGCTCGGCCTGCGCATCATCGTCGACCTGGTCCCCAACCACTCCTCCGACCAGCACGAGTGGTTCAAGCGCGCCCTCGCCGAGGGCCCCGGCTCCCCGTCGCGGGACCGGTACCACTTCCGCCCCGGCAAGGGCGAGAACGGCGAACTGCCCCCCAACGACTGGGAGTCCATCTTCGGCGGACCCGCCTGGACCCGGGTCACCGAGCCCGACGGCACGCCGGGGGAGTGGTACCTGCACCTGTTCGCGCCCGAGCAGCCCGACTTCAACTGGGAGCACCCGGCCGTCGGCGACGAGTTCCGTTCCATCCTGCGCTTCTGGCTGGACATGGGGGTCGACGGCTTCCGCATCGACGTCGCCCACGGCATGGTGAAGGCCGAGGGCCTGCCCGACCTCGGATCGCACGAGCAGCTCAAGCTGCTGGGCAACGATGTCATGCCGTTCTTCGACCAGGAAGGCGTCCACGACATCTACCGCCAGTGGCGGCTGATCCTCGACGAGTACAGCGGCGAGCGCATCTTCGTCGCCGAGGCGTGGACCCCGACCGTCGAGCGCACCGCGAACTACGTGCGCCCCGACGAACTGCACCAGGCCTTCAACTTCCAGTACCTGGGCACCCACTGGGACGCCGAGGAGCTGCGCACGGTCATCGACCGCACGCTGGACGCCATGCGCCCGGTCGGCGCCCCCGCCACCTGGGTCCTGTCCAACCACGACGTCACCCGCCACGCCACCCGCTTCGCCAACCCGCCCGGCCTCGGCACCCAGATCCGCCTGGCCGGCGACCGCGAGCTGGGCCTGCGCCGCGCCCGCGCGGCCACCCTCCTCATGCTGGCGCTGCCCGGCTCGGCCTACGTCTACCAGGGCGAGGAACTGGGCCTGCCGGACGTCGTCGACCTCCCGGACGAGGTGCGCCAGGACCCGGCGTACTTCCGGGGCGCCGGTCAGGACGGCTTCCGCGACGGCTGCCGGGTGCCGATCCCCTGGACGCGCACGGGCTCGTCGTACGGCTTCGGTGACGGCGGCAGCTGGCTCCCGCAGCCGGCGGGCTGGGGCGAGCTGAGCATCGAGGCGCAGACCGGCGACCCCGGTTCGACCCTGGAGCTGTACCGGAACGCGCTGGCCGTCCGCCGTGAGCAGGCCGACCTGGGTGCCGGTGACGCCGTGGAGTGGCTGCGCGCCCCCGAGGGCGTCCTCGCCTTCCGGCGCGGGGAGTTCGTGTGCGTCGCCAACACCACCGGCGAGTCGGTGACGGTGCCCGCGTACGGGCGGGTCCTGCTCTCCAGCGGCGAGGTGACCGAGGCGAACGGCGAGGCGAAGGTGCCCGCGGACACCACGGTGTGGTGGACGACGGCCTGACGGCCGGTCAGCGCACGGGCCCGTCACTCCCGACCGGAGTGACGGGCCCTTGGTCGTTTCAGGCACCCGAAACATCAAATCCGGTCAATCTATGGGGGTAAATTGACTTTGAAGCGACTGTGAAAGATGTGGAGCGCAGTCAAGGATCAGCCTGCGGCCGAAAGCCGGGCCGGGGCCGACAACGACGCGGGGAGGGACACGGACATGCGGTGGTGCGGTGGGCACGGCCGCGGCGACGCGCCGACGGCGTCGCCCCGCGTGGCGGTGGCGGGCCGCCGGGACGCCGAGTCGTCCTTAACCGCCTTTTCCGTGTCGGAATGACCGACCGCCTTCCGGTTCCCGCCCTTCCGCCCGTCGACCGGGACGGCCTGCTCGTGCGCCGGAAGGGCGAGCCCCCGGCGTCGTGACACGCCCAGGGACAGGGACGCCGTGTGCGGTGCCCGCGCGCCGCGCTCCTTCCCCCGTCCAGTGGTCACCGGAGACCGCTTTCTCGTTGGATCACGTTCCGGCCTGCACCGGAACCGACGTTTTCAGGAATGTGATGAAGAAACGCATGTCGAACGCGGCAGAGCCGCGGCGGAACAGAACCGTGGCGCGCGTGCTCGGCGGCGCGGCCGCGGCCGGCGCCCTGGCCTGGTTCGCGCTGGCGGGCGGGCTCCCCGCCGGAGCCGGCGCGGGGACGGGATCCGAGGCCGCCGTACCCGTGGCCGACGAGGCCCCCGGCTACGCGGTCGAGGACTTCAACTACCCGGGCGCCGACAAGATCCTCGCCGAGAAGAACATCGTGCTCAAGCGCGGCGACGGTCACATCACCTACGTCGACTGCGCCAGCGGCACCGGTTTCCTGGAGGTCATGGCCCGCCGCAACGACAAGGTGTGCTTCAAGGTCGTCGGCGACTCCGGCTGGCTGACCATGGAGATCCCGGCGGTGTACATCATCAAGGGCAACGACTACGCCACCGAGGTCGATCTCACCGTCGACAGCGAGAAGAAGACGTACGAGATCGGGAAGAACACCTGGACCCCGGTGGGCGAGAGCGCGGACGAGCAGGGGCGCGAGCACCTGCTCGTGGAGATCAGGACCAGCAAGTAACAGGGCCTGAGCACAGTCCGCCGCTCCCGACAGAAACGAGTACTCCTACGATGTCCGCACCCCGCTCACGCGCCGCGCTGACCGTCGGCCTGCTGGTCGGCGCCGTGACCGCGAGTTGCCTCACCGCCACGGCGTCGGCCGCCACCGGCGCCCCCGTCACCGACAGCACGTACGCCTTCACCGCCCGCCTCGACATAGGCGACGGCGGGCGGGCCTGCTCCGCCGTACTGGTCGCGCCCCAGTGGCTGGCCACCTCCGCACGGTGTTTCGCCGACACCCTCGGCTCGCCCCAAGTGTCCGCCGGCAAGCCCCAGTGGAAGACCACGGCGACCATCGGCCGCTCGGACCTGACCACCACGGCCGGTCAGGTCCGCGAGGTCGTCGAACTCGTGCCACGGGACGACCGCGACGTCGTCCTGGCCCGTCTCGCCTCACCCACCACTGGGATCACCCCCGTCGCGTTCGCCAGGACCGCCCCCGTCGCGGGTGAGGAACTGACGGTCGCGGGCTTCGGCCGGACCGGCGACGAGTGGGCGCCGACGAAACTGCACACGGCGGCCTTCGTCGTGGACTCCGTCACCGACACCACCCTCGCCCTCGACGGCAGAACCGACGCGGACGCCATCTGCGCGGGCGACGCCGGCGGGCCGGTCCTCCGGCAGAAGGACGGCAGGACCGAGCTGGTCGCGCTCGGCAGCCAGTCCTGGCAGGGCGGTTGCTGGGGAACCGATCCGGCCGAGACCCGCAACAACGCCGTCTCCCCCCGGCTCGACAACATCGCCGGCGGCAACACCCTCACCGCCGGCAGCGTCCTCAGGCCCGGGGACACCCTGACGTCCAACGCCGCCCGCCTCACGCTGCGGTCCGACGGCGACCTGGTGGTCGTCTCCCGCGCCGGCAGGACGCTGTGGTCCACCGGCACCGCGGGCCACCCCGGGGCCACGGCGCGCTTCGACGCGAACGGCAACCTCGCCGTCCTCGACACCGACGGCACCACGGTGCTGTGGGAGTCGAAGACCACCGCGCCCGGGGGCAAGGCCGTCCTCCAGGACCGCGGCAACTTCGTCATCCACGACGCCCAGGGCGTCTCCCAGTGGGCCGCCGGCACCGTCGTCCGCCACGACTACGACGGCGACGGCCGCAGCGACCTGGCCGCCTGGTACGACCACAGCGACGGCCACGACTCCCTTCAGACGCTCACGGCAGCGGCCGACGGCACCCTGGAGCAGCCCTTCCAGTCGTACTCCTCCGCCGTCGGCAGCTGGAACGCCGCGAACATGCAGTTCTCGACCGGCGACTACAACGGTGACGGCCGCGGTGACATGGCGGCCCTGTATGGCTACAGCGACGGCTCCGTGCGGCTGTTCACCGCGCTGGGCAAGGCCGACGGCGGCTTCGCGGCCCCCTTCCCGTCCTGGGACGCCAAGCCCGGCGGCTGGACCGCCCGGAACATGACGCTGCACAGCGGCGACTTCGACGGTGACGGCCGCGACGACCTCGCCGCCTGGTACGACTACGACAACGGCGACGACAGGCTGTTCACCTTCACCGCGACCCCCTCCGGCGGTTTCGACGCGGCCTTCCCGTCGTGGAGCAACACCAACGACGACTGGAACAGCGACAACCTGAAGTTCGTCGTCGGTGACTTCGACGGTGACGGCCGTGACGACCTCGGCGGCCTCTACCGCCACGCCGACGGCAGCATCAGGACCTACAGCTTCCTCGCCAACGGCACCGGCGGGTTCCAGGCCTCGATCGGCTCCTGGTCCAGCTCCACCTTCGGCGACTGGAACCGGACCCACGTCAACGCGGGCGACTTCAACGGCGACGGCCGCGACGACATCGCCGCCTGGTACGACTATGCCGACGGACACGACGCCATTCACGTCCTGACCAGCAGCACCACCTCCGACGGTCACTTCGGCACGCCCGTCCAGGCCTACACGACCGCCGCCGGCAACTTCACGTACTCCGCCATGCGCCTGGTCCCCGGCGACTACAACGGCGACGGACTCGACGACCTCGCCGCCGTCTACGGATACAGCGACGGCAAGGTGCGGGCGTTCACCTGGACCAGCAGGTCCGACGGAAAGATCAACGGAGCGGCCCCCGGCTGGGCCAGCGCGACCACCACCGGGTGGGACATCAACCGCAGCACCTTCCTGCGCAGCGCCAACTGACGCGCCGGTAGCACGCAGGTGTGGCGGACGGCGTCCTGACGCCACGTCCGACCGCCGAGGGCCCGCACTCCCGTCCCAGGGAGCTGCGGGCCCTCGCCTTCGCGCCCCCCGACGGGCACCCGTCCGCCGACACGGCGCCCGCGCCGCGGGCGGGCGGACCCACCGGCTGAACGGGTCACGGGCGCAAGGGCCGTGAAATTCCTTTCCGTTGCTTTCAAGACCCTTGCTGTAATCCTTGCGGCGACGCTACCGTCTCGCCGGGGTCGGACCCGATCGAGCCGTAAGCGCAAGGAGTTCACACCTGTGATACCGAGATCGCCGGCGCCCGGGAGGCGCCGAACAGCCGCAGCGGGACGGGCCCTTGTGCCACGGCTCGCCGCCGTCACCGTGGCCGCCCTCGCGGCCTCGCTCGTCCAGCCGCTCGCCGCGCGGGCCGACGCCCCGCCCCCGCCCCCGTCCGACGCGAAGCCGGCCGGGGCCGACGCCCGCCACGACCTCACCCGCGAGCAGTTCTACTCCGTCCTGCCGGACCGCTTCGCCAACGGCGACCCCCGCAACGACAAGGGCGGTCTGACCGGCACCCGGCTCGCGACCGGTCACGACCCCACCGACACGGGCTTCTACCAGGGCGGCGACCTCAAGGGCCTCACCGAGAAGCTCGACTACATCAAGGGCCTCGGCACCACCATCGGCGAGGACACCCCCGCCGGGACCGCGTTGCGCTACAAGGCGGGCGTCGTGGACTCGGCGGGCCGCACCGCGAGCGCCACAGCCGCTTCGACGACCGGCACCCCGCCCGTCGCACAGCCGCCCACCGCCACCTCCCGCGACCACGCGATCGTCCACTACAAGCGGAGCGACGGGAACTACGACGGCTGGGGTCTGCACGTCTGGGGCGACGCCGCGAACCCCACCGAATGGTCGAAGCCGCTGCGGCCGGTGCGGACCGACTCCTACGGCGCCGTCTTCGAGGTGCCGCTCCCCGAGGGCGCCGGCAGCCTCGGCTACGTCCTCCACAAGGGCGACGAGAAGGACCTGCCCACCGACCGGGCCCTGGACCTCAAGGCCGACGGTCACGAGGTGTGGCTGCTGAGCGGCCGGGAGGAGCACCTGCTGCCACAGCCCGCGGGCTCGGCGGCGGCCATCGACCTCACCACCTCCAAGGCGGTCTGGATCGACCGGAACACCGTCGCCTGGAACGGCTCCGAAGGCGCCGCCTCCACCCAGCTGGTCACCTCCCGCACCGGCTCGGTCAAGGCCGTGAACGGCACGCTGACCGGGGACGACGAGCGGTGGCTGCGCCTGACCCGGACCACCCTCACCGACGCCCAGAAGGCGCGGTACCCGCACTTGAAGGAGTACACCGCCTGGTCCGTCGACCCGCGCGACCGCGGCCGGGTGCGCGAGGCGCTGCGCGGCCAGGTCGTCGCCTCCCAGCGCGCGGCCGACGGCGCCGTCCTCGCGGCGACGGGCGTGCAGACCGCCGGCGCCCTGGACGACCTCTACGCGGCCGACGCCACCGAGGCCGACCTGGGCCCGGTCTTCCGCCACGGCCGGCCCGCCCTCTCCCTGTGGGCACCGACCGCGCAGGACGTGAAGCTGGAGATCGGCGACCGCACCGTCCGCATGCGGCGCGACGACGCCACCGGCGTCTGGTCCGTCACCGGCCCGAGGTCCTGGAAGGGCGAGGCCTACCGGTACGTGGTGAAGGTCTGGTCACCCAGCGCCGGCGAGGTCGTCACCAACAAGGTCACCGACCCGTACTCGCTCGCCCTGACCACCGACTCCGAGCGCAGCCTCGTCGTCGACCTGGCCGATCGGGCCCTCGCCCCGCGCGGCTGGGACGGCTACCGCAAGCCCAGGGCCGTGCCGCTCAGGGACGCCCAGATCCAGGAGCTGCACATCCGCGACTTCTCCGTCGAGGACCGCACCGCCGACCACCCGGGCACCTACCTCGCCTTCACCGACAAGGACAGCGACGGCTCCCGGCACCTGCGCGAGCTGGCGAAGGCGGGCACCTCGTACGTCCATCTCCTCCCCGCCTTCGACATCGCCACCGTCCCGGAGAAGGAGTCCGACCGGGCAAGCGTCGACTGCGACCTCGCCGCGCTCCCGGCCGACTCGGACAAGCAGCAGGAGTGCGTGGCGAAGACGGCGGCCAAGGACGCCTACAACTGGGGGTACGACCCGTACCACTACACGGTCCCCGAGGGTTCCTACGCCACCGACCCGGACGGCACCGAGCGCACGGTCGAGTTCCGGAAGATGGTCAAGGCGCTCAACGAGGACGGCCTGCGGGTCGTCATGGACGTCGTCTACAACCACACGGCCGCCAGCGGTCAGGCGGACACGTCCGTCCTCGACCGGATCGTGCCGGGCTACTACCAGCGGCTCCTCGCCGACGGCTCGGTGGCCAACAGCACCTGCTGCGCGAACACCGCCACCGAGAACGCCATGATGGGCAAGCTGGTCGTCGACTCGGTCGTCACCTGGGCCAGGGAGTACAAGGTCGACGGCTTCCGCTTCGACCTCATGGGCCACCACCCGAAGGCCAACATCCTCGCCGTCCGCGAGGCCCTGGACGCGCTGACCGTCGAGAAGGACGGGGTCGACGGCAAGAAGATCATCCTGTACGGCGAGGGCTGGAACTTCGGCGAGGTCGCCGACGACGCCCGCTTCGTGCAGGCCACCCAGAAGAACATGGCCGGCACCGGCATCGCCACCTTCTCCGACCGCGCCCGCGACGCCGTGCGCGGCGGCGGCCCCTTCGACGAGGACCCCGGCGTCCAGGGCTTCGCCTCCGGCCTGTTCACCGACCCCAACTCCTCGAAGGCCAACGGCACCGAGGCCGAGCAGCGGGCCCGGCTGCTGCACTACCAGGACCTGATCAAGGTCGGTCTCTCCGGCAACCTCGCCGGCTACACCTTCACGGACACCGACGGCAAGGAGGTCAAGGGCTCCGAGGTCGACTACAACGGCGCCCCCGCCGGATACGCCGAGGCACCCGGCGACGCCCTCGCCTACGCCGACGCCCACGACAACGAGTCCCTGTTCGACACGCTCGCCTTCAAGCTGCCCAGGGACACGTCCCCCGACGACCGGGCCCGCATGCAGGTCCTCGCCATGGCGACCGCCGCCCTCTCCCAGGGCCCGGCGCTCTCCCAGGCGGGCACCGACCTGCTGCGCTCCAAGTCGCTGGACCGCAACTCCTTCGACAGCGGCGACTGGTTCAACGCCATCCACTGGAACTGCGCCGACGGCAACGGCTTCGGCCGCGGGCTGCCCCCGGCGGCGGACAACAAGGACAAGTGGCCCTACGCCAAGCCCCTGCTGGGCACGGTGAAGACCGGCTGCCCGCAGATCACGGGCGCCTCGGCGGCCTACCGCGACCTGCTGAGGATCCGTACGAGCGAGAAGGACTTCTCCCTCGCCACCGCCGGGCAGGTGCAGTCCCGGCTCTCCTTCCCGCTCTCCGGCACGGAGGAGACCCCCGGCGTGATCACCATGCGTCTCGGTGACCTCGTCGTGGTCTTCAACGCCACGCCCGAGCGGCAGGAGCAGCGGATCGGGGCGGCGGCCGGAACCGGCTACCGGCTGCATCCGGTGCAGGCGGCGGGCGCGGACCCCGTGGTGAAGGGGTCCTCGTACACGGCGGGGACCGGCACGTTCGCCGTGCCGGGCCGTACGGTCGCCGTGTTCCAGCGGGCCGGCTGACGGACGCGGCACTGCGGTTAGGGTGAGCCCTGCTGTTCACGCAACGGGAGGGCTCATGCCGCAGATCACCGTCGACTACTCCGCCGAGCTGGCGGACGACTTCGACCGGCCCGCCTTCGCGCGGGCGCTGCACACCGCCGTCGTCGAGATCGCGGCCGCCAAGCCGCCGGCGTGCAAGACGCAGTTCCGCCGGGGGGAGGACACCACGGTCGGCCCCGACACCGACGGACACGCCGTCGTGCACGTCACCCTGGGGCTGCTCGCCGGCCGCACCGACGAGACCAAGGCCCGCCTCACCGAGGCCGTCCTGGAGCTGCTGCGGCAGTACGTCAAGCCGGGCGACGGAATCGCCCTGCACGCCTCCGCCGAGGTCCGCGACCTGGACCCGTCGTACCGGAAGTTCGAGAGTCGGTCCTAGCCCGTCGGCCCGCTACCTCGCGAGGCCGCCGAGCCGGCCGGGCAGGTCCCCGAAGGGGCCGTCGGCCGGCTCGGCGTCGAGGACCCGGCGCAGCAGGGCGCCCATCTCCTCGTCCTGGGCGGCGCTCACCGCCGTCAGCGCGGCGAAGTCGCGCACGAGCTGGGTCTCCAGCTCGGCGCGCGGGATGCGGCGCCCGTCCAGCCAGATCAGGGCCGTCGACTCGGCGAGCGAGATCCAGGAGCGGACGACCAGGTCCAGCCGCGCCGGCGGATCGGTGACGTCCAGGTGCGAAAGGATCCGGACGTAGGCGGCCTGCCGTACGGAGGCGACGAGCGCGTCGGTCGTGGCGGCCGTGCTCAGGGAACAGGCCCCGCCCGCGGCGACGGCCGGACCGCCGCGCATCAGGGCCGAGAAACCGGGGCCGTGCTCGTCGGCGAAATCGAAGTAGCGGCCCGTCATCCGCAGCAGCCGCGCACTCAGCGGACCCTCGCCGGGCTCCGTGAACCGGGCCGCGAGGTCGTCCGCGGCGTGCTTCAACGCGGCCTCGTACAGGCCGAGTTTGCCGGGGAAGTAGTGGTACACCAGCGGGCGCGAGATGCCCGCCGCCGACGCTATCTCCTCGATGGAGACCTCGTCGGGCGAGCGGTGGCCGAACAGTTCGAGAGCGACGCCGATCAACTGCCGCCGCCGCTCCTCGACACCCATTCTGCGGCGCACCCCGGTCGTCATGCGAACACCTTACCGATCGAATCCGGCCTCCGAAGGGGGCCGTACCGGCCATCGGCACGCACACGTCGGTCGTCAGCGCAGTCCGCTGATCGTCCGCCCGTCCTCCAGGGTGCCCTTCAGCTTCGCCCGCGCGCCCTGCTCGGCCTTCACCGTCAGCAGGTTCTTGTCGGCCGAGCCCGTGATACCGCCCGTCGCGCTGATCGCCTCCGTGTCACGGCCGCCGGCGGCGAGCAGGTACCAGTGCCCGCCCTTCGACTTCCACAGCACCCCGGCCAGCACCTGCGGGTCGCGCTTGCCGCACGCGGGAACGTCCTGCGCCTTCGCCGCCACCACGCCCCGGTCCCCGCCCGGCGTCCGGAACTGGGCCAGCACCCTGACCCCGTCACCCCGCCAGGTCTCGGCGCGGGTGCACACCCACGTGGCCGAACCGCTCGCGTCGGGCAGCGGCTGCGCCGCGAACTCCCAGGCGTTGACCGACCGCACGCCCTGCCCCCGCACCGCGCCCAGCGAGCAGGCGTACGGCGCCCAGGTGCGCAGCGCCTCGGCGCCGGCGGCGTCCTTCGCCGAGCCGGGGTGCCCGGTGGTCAGACGGGCCGGGACCAGCTCGCCGAGGTCCGTCATCAGGCGGGTGGCCGAGCCGTCGGTCAGTTGCAGCACGTTCCAGGACGTGCACCCTCCGGACTCCTCCTGCCCCGGCCCGGCCAGCGGCGAGGTCACGCCCCCGGACAGCGTCAGGTCCATCGTGCCGGCGCCCGGATCGGTCAGGTCACGCGCGGCGGCCTTCGTCACCCAGGGCGCCGTCAGATAGCGGATGTTGCCGTCGGCCCGGCCCAGGACCACCGCGTTCGCCTCCGCCCGGCGGGCACCGTCGGTGCGGGTGAAGTCCAGCGCGGCACCGGCCGTGCCGTCCTTCGGCTCGGCGTACCTGACGAGGCGCAGACCGTCGTGGAGGATCACCACCCGCGCGTGGTCGACGGTCCCGGCGTACAGCAGCCGGGGCGGTCCGGACGGGCCGCCGGTCGCGGTGCCCGGCGTCGCCGAGACGCTCACGGCCTTTCCGGGCCGGGCCCAGACGGCGAGGGCCCGGCGCAGCAGCGCCTTGTCGCCGGTGAGGCCACCGCGCGCCGGCCACACCGAGAAGTCGGTGCGCGCGGACGTCTTCCACGCGGAGGGGGCGACCTTGGTCAGCCGGCCGGGATCGAGGGCGGCCTGCGCCGCCGGGTTCCGCGCGTAGGGCGGGGCGGCGGCGCCGTCCGGCCCCGGGCCGTCGCCGGGCAGGCCCAGCAGCGCCCCGCACACCAGCAGGGCCGCTCCGGCGGCCAGCGCGGCCCGCGCGTGCCGCCGGCGGCGCAACAGGTCGGTCGGCCGGGCCTGCAGCGAGCAGGGGTCGAAGGCGACGGAGCCGAGCAGCGCGGGCGGGCCGGGCACCTCGTCGGCCTCACGCAGCGCGGCCTCCACGTCGGCGGCCCCGGCGTCGCCGAGCAACCGGCGTACCTCGTCGTCGGGAAGCCTCTCCAGGCCCCGCAGCACGTACGCCGCCCGGCCCGCCGCGGAGAGGGCGGCCAGCCGCTGGTCCAGGGCGAGTTCGTCGGCGCCGCCGGAGCGCGGGAAGAGCTGGAGCCCCCGCACCCGGGGCAGCAGCGGCGGCAGCTGGGACCGCTTGGGCCACGCCCGGCGCCGCAGCGGCAGGCCCGCCTCCAGCGCCGTACGGACGACCCGCAGGCGGACCAGGGCGTAGCCGGGGTCGGCGGCACCGCCGGTCGACTGGGCCGGGATCACGGGCGCCGGCGTCCGGTTGCGGGGCAGCGCGCGCTGGGCGAGGGCGTGCGCGGTCAGCACGCGCCGGCTCCGGCCGAGGCCCGGTGGCAGCACCAGGTAGGCGAGCCGGACCAGGCGCGGGTAGTGCTCGACGAGCGCGGCCTCGGCCTGCTCGACGTCGACGACCGGGTCGGCCGGGGAGGCGGAGGCCGGTGTGGGGCTCGGGGCGACATCCTGTGGCTGCACGTTCGGCAGAACGAACGAGTCGGCGGTTGGTCACTGCCGGAACGCGTTACCCCTCGGGCTCCACCAGCAGCCGTGCGTAGGCGGCCATCGACCGCCGGTACCGCGGCAGATGGGGGGCGAGCGCGCCGAGCACCAGCGACAGGCCCTCGCGGTCGCGGCCCAGGCTCGACAGGCAGAGCGCGAGCGTAGCCCGTACCGCGTCGTCCAACTCGTCCGACGGCGCGTCCAGTTCGGGTGTCAGCAGCCTGACGCCCTCCTGCGGCTCCCCGGTGTTGCGCAGGGAGCTGGAGAGCTGGATCTTCGCCCGCCGGCCCTTGTAGCCGCTGACCTCGCCCAGCCCGCGCGCCAGCGCCTCGCGGTACAGGGGCACGGCCTGGTCGGAGTGACCCGTGGAGTCCCAGGCGCAGGCCCGCTCGAACAGGCCCAGAGGGCTGTCCGCGGGCAACTCGTCGGCGAGGGCGTCGATCACCGCGCGGAAGGCGGCGGCGTCGTCTTCGGCGTAGTCGTCGAACGTCGCCCATGCGGCGCTCACACGCTCTTCCCAGTCCTGGTTCACGGCGTCACTCTCGCACGGACCCGCACGGGGAGGCACCGGCATTTCCGGGGCCCCGCTCCCGAACGCTTCGGGCGCCACCTCCCCGCGGGCGCGGACCGGCACACCGGAGGTCCGCCGCCCCATGCCGCGACAGCCCGATCCATGGGACCGGTGCGGCTCAGCGGCCGTGGTCGAGATAGGCCAGGACCGCCAGCACACGCCGGTTGTCGTCGTCCGAGACCTCGAGGCTCAGCTTGGCGAAGATGTTCGCCGTGTGCTTCGCGACCGCCCGCTCCGTGACGACGAGCTTGCCGGCGATCGCCGCGTTGGTCCGCCCCTGCGCCATCAGTTCCAGTACCTCCCGCTCCCGCGGCGTCAGCCGCTCCAGCGGCTGGTCCGCCGCCGCACGCCGGCTGAGCAACTGCTGGATGACCTGCGGATCCATGGCCGTACCGCCCGCCGCCACCCGCCGTACGGCGTCCACGAACTGCTCCGCGTCGAACACCCGGTCCTTGAGCAGGTACCCCACCCCGCCACTGCCGTCGGCCAGCAGTTCACGCGCGTACAGCTGCTCCACGTGCTGGGACAGGACCAGGACCGGCAGCCCCGGCCGGTTGCGGCGGGCCTCGAGCGCGCACTGCAGGCCCTCGTCGGTGAGCGTGGGCGGCAGGCGTACGTCGACCACGGCGACGTCCGGCTCCAGCTCGGCCAGCGCCCGGGACAGCTCCGGGCCGGTCTCGACGGCCGCCGCGATCTCGAAGTCGTGGGCCTCCAGGAGCCGGACCAGCCCGTCGCGCAGCAGGAACAGGTCTTCGGCTAGGACAACGCGCAAGGTATCTCCATGGTGACCATGGTGGGGCCGCCCGCGGGTGAGCTGACGGCCAGGACGCCGTCGAATGTACCGAGCCGGCGCTCCACCCCGGCCAGGCCCGACCCCGCTCCGATCACGGCACCGCCCTTGCCGTCGTCGGTGACGCAGACGCGCAGCCGGCCCTCGGCGTGGTGCACGTCGACCCAGACCCGGTCGGCGCCGGAGTGCTTCACCGCGTTGGTGAGGATCTCGCTGACCGCGAAGTACGCGGCCGACTCCACGGGCGCCTCCGCGCGGCCGGGCAGGTCGACGTCGACCTCGACGGGGAGGGGCAGCCGCAGCGCCAGGGCCCGTACGGCGTCACCCAGGCCCCGCTCGGCGAGCACCGGCGGGTGGATGCCGCGCACGAGCTCGCGCAGCTCGGTCAGGGCGTCGGCGGAGGACCGGCGGGCCTGCGCGAGCAGTTCCCGGGCCTTCGCCGGGTCCTTCTCCAGCAGGGTCTCGATGGTCCCCAGGTCCATGCCCATGGCGACGAGCCGGGCCTGTGCCCCGTCGTGCAGGTCCCGCTCGATGCGGCGCAGTTCGGCGGCGGAGGTGTCGACCGCGTCGCGGCGGGTCTCGGTCAGCACCCGTACCCGCTCGGCCAGTTCGCCGTCACCGGGGTCGAGCAGCGCGCCCGTCAGCCGGAAGTGGGCGAGCAGCAGGCGCGGGGCGAGCCGGACGGCGACGACGAGGAGGACGGCGCCCAGCGCGGCGGCGTAGAGCGCGGAGGTCTGGTCGGTCACCTCGACGAAGCCGTACCAGTACCCGTCGGGAAGGACCCGCCACAGCCCGGCCGCGATCGCGAAGCCCTCCAGCGGGTAGAACGGCAGCGCGAAGGCGAGCAGCGCGGTGACGAAGCCCGCCGTCATGTCGACCGGCAGCCAGCGGAAGTCCCGCCAGGTCGCCGGGTCGCCGAGCATCCCGAAGGTGCGCGCCCAGGGGTTGGCGTCCTCGGGCAGCGGCCGGTACGCCCGCGGGATCCGCACCCCGCACCACTCGGCGGCGAGCAGCCGCCGCCGGTCCGCGAAGGCCCGCACACCGGTCAGCACGTAGGGGGTGGTGACGATGCCGACCCCGATCGGGACGAGGGCGACGGACACGAGGGTCAGGCAGAAGCACAGCGCGGCGCCGGGCAGGGATATGAACGCCAGGGCGAGCCCCCGCACGGCGGACAGTGCCACGCCCCGCGTCCGTGTCGTGTGTGTGCCGCTCTTCGTCTCGATGCTCATGAGGTCAGTCTCGCGGAGGTGAGGGCGTGAAGCACTGGGCCTGGCCTCACGGTCAGGGGGTGGTGCCAGGTACACCCCGGGTCGGCTCCCGCCTCGCCCGGTCGGCTCCCGCCCCGCCCGGTCGGCTCCCGCTCCGCCCCGTCGGCTCCCGCTCCGCCCGGTCAGTTCCCGCCCTGCCCGGTCAGTTCCCGCCCTGCCCGTCCCCGCCCGGCCCGTCCTCGGCGGCCGCCAGGACCTTCGCCTCCGTCTCCGGGTCCAGCCCGACCGGTGGCCGGTCCGGGCGCCGGGGCGCCGTGCCGCCGATGTCCCGCAGCCAGGTCCAGGTGTCGTGGACGGTGTCCGCGGCCGGCCGGCAGTCCAGGCCCGTCGCCAGGGCCCGGGAGACGTCCGCGCGGTGCAGGGCGTCGTGCAGGTCGCTGTCCGGCGGGACCCACACCGGCAGCTGCGTCCAGGGCTCGATGCCGGCGCCGAGCACGGTGCCGGGGGCGGTCCAGCGCAGCTCCGCCGTGCCGCCGGTGGCGTGCGCGCAGGCCTCGAGCAGGGCGCCCATGGTGGTGTGCCCCGGGGGAGCGATCAGGTTGTACGGGCCGCTCAGCTCCTGTTCCACCGCCCCGAGGGTCCACGTGGCGAGGTCGCGGACGTCGATGTACTGCAGGGGCAGATCCCGGGGGCCCGGGGCGAGCACCGGGCCGCCGCGGGCGATCCGGTCCAGCCACCAGGGCAGCCGCCCGATGTTCTCGTACGGGCCGAGGATCAGACCGGCCCGGACGAGCACCGCGCGGTCCGCGCCGAAGGCGTCCAGGACGGCCAGCTCGGCGCCCCGCTTGTCCCGGGCGTAGTCGGTCTGCCCGGCGTCCGCCGCGGCGCCCTCGACGAGCGGGGCGTCCTCGGTGTACCCGGCCGGCGGGGCCCAGGCGTACACCGAGCAGCTCGACACGTACACGTACCGGCCGACGCGGCCGGCCAGCAGCCGCGCCGCGTCGCGCACCGCGCGGGGCGCCGCCGACCAGGTGTCGACGACGGCGTCCCACGTGCCCTCGGCCAGGGCGGTGAGGCCGTCGGGCGCGGTGCGGTCGCCGTGCAGCGTCCGCGCCCCGGGCGGCGGCGCGTGCCGGCCGCGGTGGAAGACGGTCACCTCCCAGCCGCGCCCGAGTGCCGCCTCCACCACGGCCCGTCCCACGAACTCCGTACCGCCCAGCACCAGTAGCCTCATGCGGACCACTGTGCCCGGCGCGGCGGCCGAAGGGAACGCCGGTCTGCCGACAGCAGAGGCTCAGCGCCCCGCGGGCGGCGTGTACTTGTAGCCGACGCGCCGTACGGTCTGGATCGTGTGCCGGTGCTCGGCGCCCAGCTTGCGGCGCAGCCGGGCCACGTGCACGTCGACGGTGCGGCCGTCGCCCACGTGGCCGTAGCCCCAGACCGTGGTGACCAGCTGGTCGCGGGTGTGCACCCGGTGCGGATGCCTGACGAGATGGGCGAGCAGTTCGAACTCCAGGTAGGTCAGGACGAGTTCGCGGCCGTCCACGGCGGCGGTGCGCCGCGCGGTGTCGATCCGGACGAGGGGCGCGCCCGGCCCGTCGGCGCCGTCCCCGCCCTCCTGCTCCGTGGGGTCGGGCACGGACATCGGCGGGAACGGCGGCTGCTGGTCGGCCGGGACGAGCACCAGGTAGCCGACCATCGGCGGCCGGCCCGGCAGCGGGGGCAGGGTGTGCGGGGGAGCGGGCAGCCAGGTGGCGCCCGGCGGCAGGAGGTTCGCGACGTCCACCACCTCGTCCCGGTCGACGGCACGCAGCCGGTGCCGGGGGCCGCCGGAGGCGGGGAGGCCGGGGCGGGCGGCCGGGGCGGGGGAGTCGAGGGTGACGGTGGACAGGGAACGGGTGGTCGCCATGAGACGTCAGCTCTTTCGCGCGAGAGGTTCGTCGGGAGGGGCGACGGGCGCGGGTCGAGATCGGGCGCGTCGCGGGACGTACGTCGTGCGCGCCGGGTGAAGCCGTGGTGGTGTACGGCTTCCTAGCGGGCCGGCGCGGTCGTCGCGCGGCAACACACCCGGTCGAAGTCGTCGTGCTGACGGGACGGCCAGAAGGGCTCGAGGTCATGGCGACCCGTCGCTGCGTACTTCCGGAAGCTGGCCATGGCCCCATTGAAGCAGACACCGGCCCGCGACAGCAGCCTCCTCTCACTGCGTGGACGCCACCGTGGCGTGATGCCGACGCCGTACCGGCTGTCCCACCGGCCGTCGGCGACGCGAAGGGGCGTCCACCGTCGTGGTGGACGCCCCTTCGCGCGGGTCGGGAACGGATCAGACCTGGCCGGCCTTCTCCAGCGCCGTGCAGCAGGTGTCGACGAGCAGTCGGGTCACCACGTACGGGTCGACGTTGGCGTTCGGACGGCGGTCCTCGATGTAGCCCTTGCCGTCCTTCTCGACCTGCCACGGGATGCGCACCGAGGCGCCGCGGTCGGAGACGCCGTAGGAGTACTCGTTCCACGGGGCGGTCTCGTGCAGGCCGGTCAGGCGGTCGTCGATGCCGGCGCCGTAGTTCTTGACGTGGTCGAGCGGCTTGGAGCCCTCGCCGAGCGACTCGCAGGCGGTGATGATCGCCTCGTAGCCCTCGCGCATCGCCTTGGTGGAGAAGTTGGTGTGCGCGCCCGCGCCGTTCCAGTCGCCCTTGACCGGCTTGGGGTCGAGGGTGGCGGAGATGTCGAAGTCCTCGGCGGTGCGGTAGAGCAGCCAGCGGGCCACCCACAGCTGGTCGGAGACCTCAAGCGGCGACAGCGGGCCGACCTGGAACTCCCACTGGCCCGGCATGACCTCGGCGTTGATGCCGGAGATGCCGAGGCCGGCCTTCAGACAGTTGTCCAGGTGGGCCTCGACGACCTCACGGCCGAAGATCTCGTCCGAGCCGACGCCGCAGTAGTAGCCGCCCTGTGCGGCCGGGAAGCCGCCCTCGGGGAAGCCGAGTGGGCGGGCGCCCTTGAAGAAGGTGTACTCCTGCTCGATGCCGAAGACCGGCTCCTGGGCGGCGAACCGCTCGGCGAGCTCGGCCAGCGCGGCGCGGGTGTTGGTCGGGTGCGGGGTCATGTCCGTGTCCAGGACCTCGCACAGGACCAGGATGTCGTCGCCGCCGCGGATCGGGTCGGGGCAGGAGAAGACCGGCTTGAGCACGCAGTCCGAGGAACTGCCCTCGGCCTGGTTGGTGGAGGACCCGTCGAAGCCCCAGACCGGCAGGGCGTCGAGGCCGGCGGGGGCGCCCGTGATGATCTTCGTCTTGGAACGGAGCTTGGCCGTCGGCTCGGTGCCGTCGATCCAGATGTACTCGGCCTTGAAGGTCACGGGGACACATCCTTCGGGGTGGGTCTGGGCGCACTTGCGGGTGCTGCGGCGCTGGGGCGTCCGGGGCGTCGCGTCTACTGCCGTGCAGCGTGTCAACGGGCGATTTCCCGGCCGTTGCCCGTATGTGAACCCCGTGTTACCCGGGGGTGGTGTGGCGCGTTTCACGGTGCCGGGCGTGTTTCACGGTGCCGGGCACCGCCGCGCCGCGCGTACCGCGTGCTGTGCGCCGAGTCCGGCGACCACCGCGCGCGGCAGGTGGACGATCACCGGGACAGAGCGTCCCGGACGGCGTCGTCGGTGCGGGCGACGACGGCCGTGCCGTCGTCCGCCGTGATGATCGGGCGCTGGATGAGCCTCGGGTGCTCGGCGAGCGCGGTGACCCAGCGGTCGCGTGACGCCGCGTCACGGGGCCAGTCCCTCAGTCCCAGTTCCTCGGCGGCGGCCTCCTGGGTGCGGGTGATGTCCCACGGTTCGAGGCCGAGGCGGGTGAGGACCTCGCGGATCTCCTCCTCGCCGGGGACGTCCTCCAGGTAGCGGCGGACGGTGTAGTCGGCGCCCTCGGCGTCGAGCAGGCTGATCGCGCTGCGGCACTTCGAACAGGCCGGATTGATCCAGATCTCCATGCCGCACACGGTAGCCCGAGGGGCACGCGGACCCGTTCTCCTCATGTGCCCCAGCACCCCCGAAAGCCCTTGTGGCCAGGGGCTTTTGTCAGTGGTGGGCGGTAAAATGGAAGCAGTGTTCGAGGGTGTCGCCGGGAGGTCCGGACGGCGCCCCGACCGCGACAGGAGGATGCCCGTGCCCGCTGCCGCACTGAAGCCGAAGCCCCTGCCCACCCAGTCCACCGCGAAGCGTCCCGTGCTGCTCGAAACGCCCTGCGCCCCGGTGGAGAAGCGCCCGCTCCCGGCGGGCCGCCCGCGCGAGTGGTACGTCACGCACAACCGCCGGCTCAAGGCGATGCGGCTCGCCATCGCCCTGCTCGACTCCGGCGTCTACCTGCCGAACCAGGCCCGCAACGAGACGATCCGCACCACGGCGCGGCTGATCGGCGTCCACCCGCCGTCGGACACCACGTGCCACATGGTGCGCGCGTTCATGCGCTACAACCGCTGAGCCCGTCACCGTCGCCGGGCGCCCTCGGTCCCTGAGGCGCCCGGCGGCGCTGTGCCGCACGCCGGCCCGCCGCTGAGGCAGTATGGGCACGTGAGGGCACCGCCCTCGTCGTGAAGTCCCCGTGGCCTGAAGGCACTTGTGCGGCCGGCCACGCGGTCGCGCGTCCGCCGCAGGAGAAGGGTACGACGGTTGACAGAGGAGAGGACGGTCCCGGTCCCGTCGGCCTGGACGGCGCTGTCCGGCCGGTACGGACGCGCCCTCGCCCGGGCCTGCGACATCGGCATCGCGCTGGTGGTCCTGGCGGCGACGGACTACTACGACGCCGAGTACGACCTGCTCCTGGGCGGGCTGATGGCGCTGTCCCTGCTGGCCCGCAGACGGTTCCCCGGCACGGTGATGGCGGTCGTCCTCGCGCTGAGCGTCGTCCAGTTCGCCCTGTACAACCTGTCCGACCTGTCCGACCCGCCGTTGGCGTCGGCGCCCGCCTCGTACGACGCGGCCGTGCTGTTCGCCATGATGTCGGTCGTCCACCACTCCCGGACCACCTGGATGCCGTATCTCGCCGGCGCCGTGGTGCTGCTGGCCACGGCGGCCGGGGCGGTGGGGGTGCCGGCCCTCGGCATCGAGCCGTTCGCCGACCTCGAAACACTCCTGGTCTTCTGGGGACTGACGCTGACGGTCTGGCTGACGGCCTTCGCCCTGCACACGCGGCGCCTGTACGCCGAGAGCCAGGTGGCCCGCGCCCGGCACGCCGAGCGGGAACAGGAACAGCGGGTCCGGCTGGCCGCGGCCCGGGAGCGGGCCGAGATCGCCCGTGAACTGCACGACGTGGTGGCGCACAGCCTGGCCGTGATGATCCTCCAGGCCGACGGCGCCGAGTCGGTGCTGCGGAAGTCGCCGGACATGGCGCAGTCCGCGCTGAAGACGATCGCCGCCACGGGCCGGGACGCGATCGACGACATGCACCGCATTGTCCGGGTGCTGCGCGAGGGAAACCCGGACGCCCCCGACAGCGGTCCGCCACGGCGCCTGGTCACCCTCGACGAGATCGAGGTCGTCGCCGAACGCGCACGGGCCGCCGGGCTGACCGTGGACGTGTCGGTCGAGGTCGGGAAGGACCGGCTGTCGCCGGCGGAGGAGATGACGGCCTTCCGTATCGTCCAGGAGTGCCTCACCAACGTGCTCCGCCACGCCGGAGCCGGAGCGGGGGTCGACATCCGGCTCCATGAGGAGCAGGGCACACTGCTGATCAGTGTGGTCGACGACGGAGCGGGCACCCTCGCCGGCCGTGGCGTCGGTGGGCGCTCCGGGGGGAACGGGCTCGTGGGGATGCGGGAGCGGGTGGAGCTCGCCGGCGGCAGCTTCGAGGCCGGACCCCGGCTCGGCAGCGGATGGCACGTGCGTGCCTCGATTCCGACAAGGACGAAGTGATGACGCAGGCAGGCAGGCCGATCCGGGTGGCCGTGGTGGACGACCAGCCGCTGATCCGGGCCGGTTTCTCGATGGTGCTGGCCGGCCAGGACGACATCGAGGTCGTCGGCGAGGCGGAGAACGGGGCCCAGGCCCTCGAACTGCTGCGCGAGGTCGAGGCGGACGTCGTCATCATGGACATCCGCATGCCCGTCATGGACGGCATCCAGGCCACGGAGCAACTGATGCGGCTGGACGATCCGCCCGGCGTGCTGGTGCTGACCACCTTCGACAACGACGAGGACGCGTTCGCGGCCCTGCGCGCCGGGGCCGGCGGCTTCCTGCTGAAGAACGCCCCCGCCGCGGAGGTCGTCAACGCCATCCGGGTCCTGGCCGCGGGGGAGTCGGTGGTGGCACCGCGTATCACCAGGCTGCTCCTCGACCGGGTCTCGGACCAGCTGGCACCGGGGAACGGACGGGACGAACGGCTGGACGCCCTCACCGCCCGCGAGCGGGACGTGCTCGCCCTGGTCGCCCGTGGGCTGTCCAACGCCGAGATCGCGGCGGACCTGTACGTCGCGCAGGCCACGGTGAAGACGCACCTGGGCAACCTCATGGCCAAACTGCACCTGCGGGACCGTGCCCAGGCCGTCGCGTTCGCCTATCAGTCCGGGCTGGTCCGTCCCTCCCCCTGAGGTGGCAGAAGCGCCCCGGGGCTCTGCCCCCGGGGGTGCAGGAACCACCCCGCCCGGCGGGCCAGAACCGCCACCCGTGATCTCGAATCCGTGGCCGATGTCCGCGAGGCCGCCGGACTCCAGACTTCTCACTGTCGCCGAACACGGCCGAGAAGCCACTGGAGGACCCGATGACCACCACCACGCCCACCCCGCGGAACCGCAACCGGAACCGCCTCGTCATCGCGGCGGTCACGGCCGTGACCGCCGCGGCCCTGGCCGCCGGGGCGGGGTACTGGTGGCAGGATCGCGACAAGCTCAGCCAGGCGTCCGCCGAGGACTGCCGGCTGGCGCAGCGCATCATCACCGAGGCCGGGGAGATCTCCACCGGCTCCGTGCCGGACGCGGAGAAGTGGTGGCGGGAGACCGGCGACGAGCGCCGCGCGCAGATGGAGGACGGCTACCTCGGAGCCAAGATCTCCCGGTACGAGGGGTGGGCGGTCGAGACCGCCAGGAAGTCCCCCGAAGCGCCGTCCGCGAAGGACGTGGAGAAGCTCCAGGACGAGGCGCGGGGACACTGCTCCGACTCCGGCGTCACCCTGACCATGCCGCCGCTCGGCTCCTGACCCGGATCGCGGGAACCGTCACCATGGCTCTCCACACCGCCGCCCGCGGCCACGCGCCGGACGACGTCATCACCGCCACCGCCCTGGTGAAGACCTACCGTCAGGGCACCGCCGACGTGCGGGCCCTCGACGGGGTGTCCGTCGGTTTCCGGCGCGCCCGCTTCACCGCCGTCGTCGGCCCCTCCGGGTCGGGCAAGTCGACCCTGATGCACTGCGTCGCCGGACTCGACACCGTCACCTCCGGCAGCATCCTCCTGGACGGAACGGAGATCAGCGGGCTGTCCGAACGGCAGCTGACCCGGGTGCGCCGGGAGCGGATCGGGTTCGTCTTCCAGTCGTTCAACCTGCTGCCGCAGCTGACGGCCTACGAGAACATCGTGCTGCCCGTCACCATGTCCGGCGGGCGCCCCGACCGCGACCTGGTGGACCACCTCTGCGAAGTCCTCGGCATCGCCCACCGGGTGTCGCACCGCCCCGCCGAGCTGTCCGGGGGCCAGCAGCAGCGGGTCGCCGTGGCCCGGGCGCTGGTGACCCGGCCGGCCGTGGTCTTCGCCGACGAACCCACCGGCAACCTCGACTCCCGGGCCGGTGCCGAAGTCCTCACCCTGCTGCGCCGGTCCGTCGACGACCTCGGCCAGTCGGTCGTGATGGTCACCCACGACCCCGCGGCCGCACGGTACGCGGACCGGATACTGACCCTCGCGGACGGACGCCTCGTCGACGACGAGCACGTCAACCCCTCCGGACGCGCCGTCGCACCCGCCCTCGACGTCACGGGGAGGCGGCGATGAGGACCCCGTGGCGTGCCACCGTCCTGGGCTCCCAGGTGGCCGAACTCCTGAGGCGGCCCGGACGGTTCGCGGCGACCGGACTGTCGCTGCTGATCGCGGCCTTCGTCGTCTTCGGGACCGTCATGGCCCAGCAGATCGTCACCGCGACCGTCGTCGAGAAGTTCCGCGGAACACCCGAAGCGGTGTCCGTGGTGGTCATGCCCGGAGACGGGGACGACATCGGCGAGGCCCGCCTCCGCGAGATCCGGAAGACGCCCGGGGTCACCGAGGCCGTCGGCCGGATCGACGGCGGCAGCCCGCTGGACGGCAGCGCCGTCGAGCGCTACCTCGCCCTGTCCGCGGACCCGGGCTCCGGCCCCCTGTCGGAGGTCCGGCTGCTCGACGGCACGTACCCCTCCGGCCCGGGCCGGCTCGCCGTCGACACGCGGGCCGCGCGGGAGTACGGCCTCGCCCCGGGATCGTCGCTCACCCTGCTGCGGCCCGAACCCGACGGCGAGGGGACCCGACGGGTGACGGTCGAGGTCAGCGGCATCGTCCGCAGCACCGCCACGAAGGACGAGGGGCCCACCGGGTACGCCCCCGGTCCCCGGGTCGGCGAGCTGCTCGGCATGTCGGGCTACTCCCGCATCGACATCCGCACCGACGGCGCACCCGCCGCACCCTCCGCGTCCTCCGCGTCCGGCTCCGCGCCGACGGAGCTGACCGAGCGGATCCGGCGGGCGGTGCCCGGAGCGCAGGTGCGGTCCGGGGACGAGGTGCGGGACGAGGAGGCCCGCGAGGCGGTCGCGGAGGCGAAGGACACCCTGGAGCTGGTCACCGTCTTCCTCACCGTCGCCGTCGGCGCTGCCGTTCTCGTCGCGACCTCCACCTTCCGCATCGTCTTCGCACGGCGCGTACGCCAGCTGGCGCTGCTGCGCGCCATCGGGGCGACCCCGCGACGCCTCGCCGCCGCGCTCGTCGTCGAGGGGGCGGCGGTCGGCCTGCTGGCCGGTGCGACCGGTGTGCCGGCGGCCTGGGGCTGCGCGCAGCTCGTCCCCCCGGTCGCCCGGTGGTTCGGGCACGACCTGTCCGTCCCCTCCGCCCTCCCGCTGACGGAGGCCGTCCTCACCGTCGCCGGCACCGGCCTCCTGGCGGTCCTGGCGGTCCTGGCCCCCTCCCTGACCGCCTCACGGGTCTCCCCGCTGCAGGCCCTGCGCGGCGCGGCGTCCGGGGAGGGCACGGCGAGCGGCCTCGGCCGCACCCTGCTGGGCCTGCTGTGCGCCGCGGGCGCCGCGCTCCTCGCCCGGCAGCAGTACGGCGGGCTGCCCCAGCCGGGCGACACGGAGTACGACCGGTTCGCGGCGCTGACCGTCGTGGTGCTCTCGGGCGGGCTGGCCTTCCTGGCCCTGATCGCCCTCGGTCCCCGTCTGGTCCGGCCGGTGCTGTCGGCCGTCGCCGTGCCCCTGCGCCGCACCGGCGCGGCCGGCCGGCTCGCGGTCGCGGGCGTCGGGGGCGCGCCGGGCAGGGCGGCCTCGGTCTCGGTCGTCGTGGCCCTCGGCGTCTGCCTGGTCGGCTCGACCCTGACCTGCCTCGCCTCCCTGAACGCCTACGAGCGGTACCGGCAGGCGGCGGAGGCGCCCGCCGACTTCCAGCTGCACCCGAGGGACAGCGCGTCGCTGGACCGGTCGCTGGCCGCCGATCTGGCCTCTCACCCCGAACTCGCCGACGTGACCGCGTTCCGCACGGCGGAGGTGGTCGAGGGCAGCCTCAGCGCGACGATCTCCGACCTCGACCTCGGCACCGTCCGCTCCGGCGTGAGCCTGACCGCCCGGACCGGCTCCCTCGACGACCTCCCACCCGCCCACGTCGTCGTGGACGCCGGCCACGCCCACCGGCTCGGCGTCCGGGCGGGCGACCTCCTGACGCTGACGTTCGAGGGCCGCCCCGTCGACCTCACCGTGGCCGCGACGCTGCCCGGCGCCGGCCCCTACGGAGGGAACTTCTTCGTCCCCGCCGCGGACCTCACCCGTATGGGAGCGGACCCGGCGCCCACCACGGTCACCGCCAACGCCTCGCAGGACGGCGCCCAGGGGCGGATACGCGCACAGCGGGCCATCACCGACACCTTGACCGGCCCGGAGCGCGGCGACGGCCGTGTCATCGCCGAGGACGCGGCCGGACAGGCCAATGGCTCGGACGACCTGCGGACCATGGCCACGACAGTGATCATGGTCCTGGGCCTGACCGTCCTGGTGGCGGTCGCCGGAGTCGCGACCACGGCGAGTCTCACCGTCGTCGAACGCAAGCGGGAGTTCGGGCTGTTGCGGGCCCTGGGGCTCAGCGGAGCGGCCGTGCACCGCATGGTCACGGTGGAATGCGCGCTCTACGGAGTACTGGGCGGCATCCTCGGTCTGGCCCTCGGCCTGCCGTACTCCTGGCTGGTGGTCCGTGTCGCCGAGACGAGCGCCCCCTTCACCGTGCCGGCCGGACAGCTCGCGGCGGTCTTCACCGCCCTCGTCCTGGTGACCGCCGCCGCGGGTGTGGTGCCCGCCCTCCGCGCCTCCCGGACCTCCCCGACGGTCGCCGTCGCCCAGACCGAGTAGCCGGTGCGCGGGCGGGCGGGCACGCGCGCCAGGGGCCCGGCGGGCACGGCGTGCCGACGGGATCAGTACGGCCGGAAGTTGATGTAGCCGAGGAGCACGATCACCGCGGCGACACACCCGAGCACCACGGCCGTCGAGACCCACGACGAGCGGCGGGACGATCCCCGGTGGTCCGGGTCGGCGCGGAAGGGGACCGGTCCGGGCGGGTTCTCCTTCCAGCGCGCGGCGAGCATCCGGGCCCGTGCCGAGGGTTCCTTGTGCTCGGCCCGGTCCGCCCACTTCAGGTCGAACTCGCGCTCCTCGTCGTCCCGTTCGGACATCTCCGGCACTCTCCCCGTCCCCCTGACTCGAACAACCGTGTCAGTGCACATGATCCCGGCCCGGGTTCGCCCTGGGAAGTGTTTTCGGCCACGCACGGCGACGCCCCCGCCCCCTGGGACCAGGGAACGGGGGCGTCGGACGACCCGGGAGGGCGTCGATCACACGTCGAAGTACAGCTCGAACTCGTGCGGGTGCGGACGCAGCTGCAGCGGGGCGATCTCGTTCGCGCGCTTGTAGTCGATCCACGTCTCGATCAGGTCCGGCGTGAACACGTCGCCCTGGAGGAGGAACTCGTGGTCGGCCTCCAGGCGGTCGAGGACGGCGCCGAGGGAGGTCGGGACCTGCGCCACGTTGGCGTGCTCCTCGGGAGCCAGCTCGTAGAGGTCCTTGTCGATCGGCTCGGCTGGCTCGATCTTGTTCTTGATGCCGTCCAGACCCGCCAGCAGCAGGGCCGAGAACGCCAGGTACGGGTTGCCGGAGGCGTCCGGCGCGCGGAACTCGACGCGCTTGGCCTTCGGGTTCGAGCCCGTGATCGGGATACGCATCGCGGCCGAGCGGTTGCGCTGCGAGTACACCAGGTTCACCGGCGCCTCGAAGCCCGGCACCAGGCGGTGGTAGGAGTTCACCGTCGGGTTGGTGAAGGCCAGCAGCGACGGCGCGTGCTTGAGGATGCCGCCGATGTAGTAGCGGGCGGTGTCGGACAGTCCGGCGTAGCCCTGCTCGTCGTAGAAGAGCGGCTCGCCGCCCGACCACAGCGACTGGTGCACGTGCATGCCGGAACCGTTGTCACCGAAGATCGGCTTCGGCATGAAGGTCGCCGTCTTGCCGTTCTTCCAGGCCACGTTCTTCACGATGTACTTGAAGAGCTGGAGGTCGTCGGCGGCGGCGAGCAGCGTGTTGAACTTGTAGTTGATCTCGGCCTGGCCGGCGGTGCCCACCTCGTGGTGCTGGCGCTCGACCTTCAGGCCGGACCGCTCCAGCTCCAGGGAGATCTCGGCGCGCAGGTCGGCGAAGTGGTCGACCGGCGGGACCGGGAAGTAGCCGCCCTTGTAGCGGACCTTGTAACCGCGGTTGTCCTCCAGCGCACCGGTGTTCCAGGCGCCGGCCTCGGAGTCGATGTGGTAGAAGGACTCGTTCGCGCTGGTGGCGAAGCGGACGGAGTCGAAGACGTAGAACTCCGCCTCCGGGCCGAAGAACGCCGTGTCGGCGATGCCGGTGGAGGCGAGGTAGGCCTCGGCCTTCTTCGCCACGTTCCGCGGGTCACGGGAGTACTGCTCGCCCGTGATCGGGTCGTGGATGAAGAAGTTGATGTTGAGCGTCTTGTCCCGGCGGAACGGGTCGATGCGCGCGGTGGACAGGTCGGGGCGCAGGGACATGTCCGACTCGTGGATGGCCTGGAAACCGCGGATCGAGGACCCGTCGAAGGCCTGCTCGTCGTCGGGGTCGAACGCCTCGGCGGGCAACGTGAAGTGCTGCATGACGCCCGGCAGGTCGCAGAACCGGACATCGACGAACTTGACGTCCTCGTCCGCGATGAACTTCTTGGCGTCGTCGGCGTTCTGGAACATCCAGCTCCTCCTACTCCCGACCGTCCCGCCGGGGTGGTAATCGTTCGTGCGGCCAGTGCGGGTGGCACACGCTGCGTCGACCCTAGGGACGGGTGATTTCTCGGGCGTGACCCAATTGTTTCGCAGAAGTTAACCGGCTCCGTTCCAGCCTAGGCCCGATCCCGGACCGGCACACCCGCCCGTACGCCCCCGCGCGGTACTCCTTCCCGCTCCGCCGTCCACCCCTCGTCCCTGGGGCATATGCGGGCGCAGTACCGTGGACGGGTGGACAACAGGCAAGCAATCGGATCGTGGCTTTCCGGGCCGCGCGCGGCCATCGAAGAGTCCGGCGCCGACCTCGGGTACCGGGGTGAGCAGCTCGGTCTGCCCGAGCAGGGACCGGGGTCGATCGCCCGCCCGGGCCGGCGGATCGGTGCCCTGGCCGTCGACTGGGCCCTGTGCCTCTTGATCGCATACGGCCTCATCACGGACGGCTACGACCAGGCGACGGGCAACTGGGCCCTGCTGATCTTCTTCGTACTGAGCGTCCTGACCGTCGGCACGGTCGGCTTCACGCCGGGCAAGCGCATCCTGGGCCTGCGGGTCGTGGACCTGGGCACGGGCCGCCCCAGCCCGCTGCGCGCCCTGCTGCGCTCGGTCCTGCTGTGCCTGGCTCTCCCGGCGCTGATCTGGGACCGCGACGGCCGGGGCCTGCACGACCGGCTGGCCCGCACCGTGGAAGTGCGGATCTGACGCGGCGCGCGCCACGGCGACGAGCGAGCACCACGGCGACGAGACGCCGGTACGGCGATGGGGGCGCCCGGATCGATCCGGGCGCCCCCATCGCCGTACCGGCGTCTCGGAGTCCTACGGGGTCAACGCTGCCTCGGGTTGCCGCCCCTGGGCATGCGCATGCCCTTCGGCATCGGGCCCTTGGGCAGCGGCATGTTGCTCATCAGGTCGCCCAGCGCGCGCAGCCGGTCGTTGGTCACGGTGACCTGCGGGCCGGTCAGGACGCGGGGGAGCTTGAGCATGGTCGTGCGCAGCTTCTTCAGCTCGACCTGGCCCTCGCCGGTGCCCACGATCAGGTCGTGCACGGGCACGTCGGCGACGATGCGGTTCATCTTCTTCTTCTCGGCCGCGAGCAGCGACTTCACCCGGTTCGGGTTGCCCTCCGCGACCAGCACGATGCCGGCCTTGCCGACCGCGCGGTGCACCACGTCCTGGCTGCGGTTCATCGCCACCGCGGGCGTCGTCGTCCAGCCCCGGCCGACGTTGTCCAGCACGGCCGCCGCGGCACCGGGCTGACCCTCCATCTGACCGAAGGCCGCCCGCTCGGCCCGGCGCCCGAAGACGATCGCCGTCGCGAGGAAGGCGAGCAGCACGCCCAGGATGCCGAGATAGATGGGGTGACCGATCAGGAAACCGATCGCGAGGAAGACACCGAAGACGACGATGCCGACACCCGCGAGTACAAGACCGATCTTCTTGTCGGCCTTGCGGGTCATCTTGTAGGTCAGAGCGATCTGCTTCAGTCGCCCGGGGTTCGCAGCGTCCGCTGCAGGTTCCTTCCTCGCCATGCCACGAGTCTACGTGCCCCCGAAAGCGCGGACGACGGCAGTGCCCGGCACGGGGAGGCGGGGCGGGGCCGAGGAGGAGCGGCCGGCCGGGTCAGGGCCGGCCGGCGACGGACTGCCGCAGCACGCGCTCGGTCTCGATGCGCTCCTTGGCGCGGCGGCGGTCCTCCAGCACGGAGGTCCAGGCGTTGCGCCGGGCGGTGCGCTGGCCGCCGCTCATGAGGAGCGACTCGACGGCGCGCAGGGCGGTGGTGAACGACGGGATGGCGGTGGCGCGAACGGGCGCGGCCTGCATGGCGGAGGTCCCCCCTCGGTGCGGCTCCGGGTACGGAGACGGGTGTACGTGGTGTGATTCCAGGGTCACTGATTGGTGTTACCAGGGCGTGACCCGCCGGTCAAACGGACATGAAGCCACGGTGCCGGGGCCCGGAACGGCGGCGCGGCCCCGACCGGTGCCCTCATCTGCGAGGACGGTCGGGACCGCGTCGTATCGGCCATTACTGGCAAGTAGGGCCTTGTGCGTGAATTCACACACCGTCCGGCCGACGGTTCACGGGGCGGTTCACACGGTCGCGGTGTGACGCTGCTCCATGGCCATCTGGTAGAGGCGTCCCGCCCGGTAGGAGGACCGCACCAGCGGACCCGACATCACACCGGAGAAACCGATCTCCTCGGCCTCCTCCTTCAGCTCCACGAACTCCTGCGGCTTGACCCAGCGCTCCACGGGGTGGTGGCGCACGGACGGGCGCAGGTACTGCGTGATGGTGATCAGCTCGCAGCCGGCCTCGTGCAGCTGCTTCAGCGCCTCGCTGATCTCCTCACGGGTCTCGCCCATGCCGAGGATCAGGTTCGACTTGGTGACCAGGCCGTGGTCGCGGGCCTCGGTGATGACCTTCAGGGAGCGCTCGTAGCGGAAGCCGGGGCGGATGCGCTTGAAGATGCGGGGGACCGTCTCGACGTTGTGCGCGAAGACCTCGGGGCGGGAGTCGAAGACCTCGCGGAGCAGCTCCGGCACCGCGTTGAAGTCGGGCGCCAGCAGCTCGACCTTGGTGCGGCCGGCCTCGCGGTCCGCCGTCTGCTGGTGGATCTGGCGCACCGTCTCGGCGTACAGCCAGGCGCCGCCGTCGGGCAGGTCGTCGCGGGCGACGCCGGTGATGGTGGCGTAGTTCAGGTCCATGGTGACCACGGACTCGCCGACGCGGCGGGGCTCGTCGCGGTCGAGCGCCTCGGGCTTGCCGGTGTCGATCTGGCAGAAGTCACAACGCCGGGTGCACTGGTCGCCGCCGATGAGGAAGGTCGCCTCGCGGTCCTCCCAGCACTCGTAGATGTTGGGACAGCCGGCTTCCTGGCAGACCGTGTGCAGGCCCTCGCTCTTCACGAGGTTCTGCATCTTGGTGTACTCGGGGCCCATTTTCGCCCGGGTCTTGATCCACTCGGGCTTGCGCTCGATGGGGGTCTGGCTGTTGCGGACCTCCAGGCGCAGCATCTTGCGTCCGTCGGGTGCGACTGCGGACACGACCGGCTCCCTAGCGATTGATTCTTCGGCGACCTTCAGGGTACGCCCGTTGTTTTGATGCCCGGCGAGGGTGCTGGCCTTGCTGAGGGCTACCGCCCCCGGGCCCCCGCTCCGGCCCTGGACGGGCCTCGTCCTCAAACGCCGGACGGGCTGGAAATATGCCCTCCGCCGCGAAGGACCGGACGGGAGGGCATCACGCCGCCGGTGCCTTCTCGATCACCCGCGGCTTCAGGTCCGCGTTCTCCAGGACGTCGCGCAGGTGGCGCTCGGCCACCGGCAGGACCTCCTCGATGGTCACGTCCCGGCCCAGCTCGCCCGCGAGCGAGGCGACGCCCGCGTCGCGGATGCCGCACGGGATGATCCGGTCGAACCACTTGTTGTCGGGGTTCACGTTCAGCGCGAAGCCGTGCATCGTGACGCCCTTGGCCACCCGGATGCCGATCGCCGCGATCTTGCGGTCCTCGCGGCGCTGGCCGGCGTTGGACGGAGCGTAGTCCGGGCCGTTGAGGCGGGGGTCGAACTCCTCGTCCGTCAGCCGGGGGTCGAAGTCCAGGGAGAGGCCCGCCCGTCGCCCGCCGCCACCCTCGGCCGAAGCGCCGCGCGCTGCCCCTCCATAGCGCGCCGGACGCTGCTCGACGGGGTCCCCGAGGACCCACACCCCGCTGCGGCCCTCGACCCGGGAAGTCGCCAGGCCGAACTCCGCGCAGGTGCGGATCAGGGCCTCCTCCAGCCGTCGCACGTGCGCGACCACGTCCACCGGGCGCGGGAGCTTCTGGATCGGGTAGCCCACCAGCTGGCCCGGCCCGTGCCAGGTGATCTTGCCGCCGCGGTCCACGTCGATCACCGGCGTGCCGTCCAGCGGGCGCTCGCTGTCCTCGGTGCGCCGGCCGGCGGTGTAGACCGGCGGGTGTTCGAGGAGCAGGACGGTGTCGGGGACCTCGTCGGCGAAGCGCGCGGCGTGCACCCGGCGCTGCTCGTCCCACGCCTCCTGGTACTCGACGCGTTCGGCACCGAACCCCATTCGGACGAACCGCAGCTCACTCACGGCAAGTGCCTCCCTGGAAGGTCGTCAGGCACGAACCGTGCCCACGCCACTGTACGACTGCCCACGTACCGTCAGCCGGGCGGGCAATCCTCACACGATCGGATGAATGCCTGCCGAAGAGTGCGATGAGGTGCTTACTCTCCGCTACATTCGCGCCGTTCACGAGGCCATAAGGGCTGCTCACAGGCGCTCCGGGCACATCGAACGGCCCGGAAGGCAGGAGACCGCACCGCACCATGACGGAACGACCCGCGCAGCGCACCCCCAACCGCCAGCTCGCCGCGCTCATCGCCGAAGCGGGGTTCTCCAACGCGGGTCTCGCTCGTCGCGTCGACCAGCTCGGACTCGAACACGGCCTGGACCTGAGATACGACAAGACGTCCGTCACCCGGTGGCTGCGCGGCCAGCAGCCCCGCGGCACCACCCCCGCCCTGATCGCCGAGGTCTTCACCCGGCGCCTCGGCCGCCGTCTCACCGCCCAGGACCTCGGCCTGGACGCCTGCGCGCCCGTCTACGCGGGACTGGAGTTCGCCGCCACCCCGGAGGAGGCCGTCGACATCGTCGGCGGGCTGTGGCGCAAGGACTCCGGCAGCCACGCCGAACTGCGCAAGATCGCCTTCACCGCGGCCGGCCTCGTCGTGCCCAGCCGGGACTGGCTGATCGGCCGCCCCGACGAGAAGGTGGCCCGCGCCGAGGTGCCCGTCCGCATCCCCGCGCAGGGCCGCCCCGCGCCGCCCAGGACCAGGACCCCGGGCCCCGCCCCGCACGACCCGTCCCGCCGGCGGGCCCCGGCCGAGCGCGGCCCCGGTCAGAAGGTCACCGGCGGCGACCTCGCCGCGCTGCGCTCGGTCGGCGAGCTGTTCCGCAGCCTGGACGACCGGTACGGCGGCGGCCACGCCCGCCAGGCCCTGGTCCGCTACCTGGAGCACGAACTGGAGCCGATGCTGCGCGGCACCTACGGCGAGCAGACCGGCCGCCGGCTGTTCGCCGCCGCCGCCGACCTGACCCGGCTCGCCGGCTGGACGTCGTACGACATCGCCGCGCACGGCCTCGCCCAGCGCTACTTCGTGCAGGCGCTGCGGCTGGCGCAGGCGGCCGCGGACCGGACGTACGGCGCGTACGTGCTGGTCACCATGAGCCGCCAGGCGGTCTATCTGGGCCACGGACGCGAGGCGGTCCAGCTCGCGCGCGTGGCCCAGCAGGGCGTCGGGACCTCCGCGCCGCCGGTCGTGCAGACCCTGCTGCACGCGGCCGAGGCACGGGCGCACGGCGTCCTCGGCGAGGTGCGGGCGTGCACGGCGTCGCTGGTGCGCGCCGAACGCGCCCTGGAGGCCGCCCGGCCCGGCGACGAGGTGCCGCACTGGGCGCGCTTCTTCGACGAGGCGCAGCTCGCCGACGAGTTCGGGCACTGCTACCGCGATCTGCAGCAGTTCCGCGCCGCCGCCCAGTACGCGGAGCGCTCACTGCTCCTGCGCGCCCCCGCGTACGCCCGTAGCCGCCTGTTCTGCCGGGTGGTCCTCGCCACCGCCCGCCTCGGTCTCGGAGAACTCGACCAGGCCTGCCAACTGGCCGCCGAGGCGGCCGGCCAGGCGGCCGAGATGCGGTCGGTACGGGCGGCGGAGTACGTGCGCGACTTCGAACGGCGGCTGGAGCCGTACAAGGACGCGGCACCGGTGCGGGGATACCGGGACAAGGTGGCGGCGCTGGGGTGACGGGAGCGCGCGTCGGCTAGGCGGCGCGCGCCGTGGGCAGGGGATCGGCCGTGTGCATCGACCGGCCCGCCCCCAGGTCCGTCAGGATCGCCGCCGAGGCCCGGTGGCCCGAGTGCAGCGCGCCCTGGACGGTGCTGGTGTCGCGGTGGTCGCCGCACACGTACAGGCCGGCCAGCAGCCGTACCGGCCTGCGCAGGTCGTGCGGTGGGCGCATCGCGGGCACCGCCTCGGCCGTGTGGTGCACGGCGAGGGTCTCCCAGCGGGTGGTCGGGGTGCCGTAGAGGCGGGACAGGTGGATGCGGACGGCGGTGTCGACGTCGGTGGGGGGAGGGCCGAGGACCGTCGAGGAGACGAGGGTGCGTCCGGCCGGCGCGCGGGACGGGTCCACGTGGCTGACCACCGCCGTGTGGGCGACCGGGCCGCCGCGGTCCGCGTCGAGCAGCAGCGAGGCGCCGGTCGTCGGCGGTTCGTCCGTCGTGTGGTGCAGCACCGTCACCGGGTGGAAGTCCGGCACCCTCAGGCCCGGCAGCAGCTCGGCCGCCGCGCGGGCGTCGGTCGCCACCAGGACGGCCCGGCAGCGGATGACGCCGTGCTCGGCGGTGGTCACGGCGTTGGTGGCGACGGCGGTGACCCGGACGCCGGTGTGCACGGTGCCCGGCGGCAGACCGCGCGCCAGCAGCTCCGGCAGCGCCTCCGCGCCACCCTCCGGCAGCACCGGCCGACCGCTCGCGAAGGCCCGCAGCGCGAGGTCGGCGCACCGGCTGGAGGTGGTGAGGTCCGGGTCGCACAGCAGTGCGGCGAGCAGCGGACGCAGGAAACCGTCGATCGTGCGGGCCGGCAGCCCCCGGGCGGCCAGGGCCTGCGCGGCCGGCAGCTCCGGGCGGGCCAGCAGCCGTTCGACCGGCGTGCCCGCCAGGCGGGTCAGCGCGGCGCCGAGCCGGGCCTGGTCGACGGCGGTACCGAGGGGGGCGCCCGCCCGGGTGCGGGGTGCGGGCACCGTCCTTCCCGGCCCCCGGGGCACGGAGACCGGGCGCCGGGGCGCGGATCCCGACCGGGGGGCGCTCGCCAGGGCGCGCACCGCATGGAGTGCGCCCCTCGCGCCCCGTGGACCCGCCGGGGCGCCCGCACGGTGGTGGCGGCCCTCACTGTGCAGCAGGACGCCGGGTGCGAAGGGCAGCAGCGCGAGGCCGTCCAGCCCGGGGACGAGGCGCGGTTCGGGATACGCCGTGGACAGCAGCTGTCCGATCCTGTCGAGCCGGAATCCGTCGACCTTCTCGGTGGCCATCCGGCCGCCCACGCCATGGGCGGCCTCCAGCACCGTGGTCGTCACTCCTGCGCGGGTCAGCCGATGCGCCGCGGCGAGACCGGCGATCCCGGCCCCCACGACGACGACGTCCGTCTGGTACGCGGGCTCAAGCACGTGCCCCTCCTCGAGGTTGCGCGGCCGCTGGAGACGTCATGCCCCCAACCGGCTTGAGGGATACCCGAGTTCGATTCGAGGTTAGGACCCGGAACGGACAACGGGAGTCGCACGCAGGCAGAGCACGGTCGCACGGTGGTCGCATATGGGTGCGATATGGACGTCATGTGCTGACAGGTGGTCAGGAGGCGGCAGGCGGCGCCAGGAAGCGGTCGCGGCCCGGCCGGGGAGCGTGCCGGACGCGGCCTGGCCAAGGGAGCGTGCGGACACGGCCTGGCCAAAGGACCGGCCCGGACACGGCTGGAGGGACGGCCCACCGGCCCCGCCTCACCGTGCCCCGCCCACCCGCCTCACCGTGCCCACGCCCACCGGCCTCACCGGCCCCACGCCCACCGGCCCCGTGTCACAGTGCCGCCCGGATCGCCCCGTCGATCTCCGGGAACGCGAAACGGAAGCCCGATTCCAGCAGGCGGGCCGGAAGGACCCGGGCGCTGCCCAGGACGTCGCCGGCCATGTCGCCGAGCGCGACGCGCAGCACCGGTGCGGGCACCGCGAAGAAGGTCGGCCGGTGCAGCACGCGCCCCATGGCCGCGGTGATCTCACGGTTCGTCAGCGGGTGCGGGGCGGTCAGGTTGAACGGGCCGGACAGGTCCCCGCGGTCCAGGAGGTGCCGGATCGCCGCCACCTCGTCGTGCAGCGCCACGAAGGACCAGTACTGGGACCCGTCGCCCAGCCGTCCGCCGAGCCCGGCCCGGAAGAGCGGGAAGAGCCGGCCCCAGGCACCGCCCCCGCTCGCGACGACCAGGCCGGTCCGCGCGAACACCGTCCGTACTCCCGCCTCCCGGGCGGGCGCCGCGGCGGCCTCCCACTCCACGCACAGGGACGGCAGGAAGCCCTCTCCCGGGGGCGCGCTCTCGTCGACGGCCCGGTCACCGGTCTCCCCGTAGAAGCCGATCGCGCTGCCGTTCACGAAGACCCGCGGCGGGCGCTCCAGCGAGGCCACGGCCTCCGCGAGCGCCGTGGTGCCGTGCACCCGGCTGCTGCGGATGCGTGTCTTGTACGCGTCGTTCCAGCGGCGGTCGCCCACCCCGGCCCCGGCCAGGTTGACCACGGCGTCGCACCCGGTGAGCCCGGCCGCGTCCACCCGCCCGTTCTCGGGGTCCCACCGGACCTCGTCCGCCTCCCGGGGCGCGTGGCGCACCAGGCGCACCACCTCGTGCCCGTCCGCGGTCAGGGACCGCACCAGTGCGCTGCCGATGAGACCGGACGCGCCGGCCACCGCGACGCGGGAACGCTCCCTGCCCACACGTCCATCGTCCATGCGCCCATCCTGCCGGGTGGCCCCGGAAAAACCCCGGAGCCGCCACTCTCCCGCGTCGTACAGTGATCACCATGCCCGTGCCCCACATACGACACGCCAGGTCCGGAGACGAGCAGTCGCTGCGCCGTCTCGACCGGGACACCTGGTCCCCCCTGCACGCCGTCTCGCCCCCGCCGGGGCCGGACGACCCGTTCTTCCGCGAGGACGCGGGCCCCGCCGACCACCTGGTCGCCGAACTCGACGGTGCCGTCGTCGGCTACGTCCGCCTCGGCTTCCCCACGCCACTGGCCTCCAACGCCCACGTGCGCCAGATCCGCGGCCTCGCCGTCGCCGACGCGGCCCGCGGGCACGGCGTGGGCCGCGCGCTCGTCCGGGCCGCCGTCGAGGAGGCCCGCCGCCTGGGCGCCCGGCGCATCACCCTGCGCGTCCTCGGTCACAACACCCCCGCTCGTGGGCTCTACGAGTCCGAGGGCTTCGTCGTCGAGGGGGTGCAGCCGGAGGAGTTCCACCTCGACGGCGCGTACGTCGACGACGTGCTGATGGGCCAGTCCCTCACCGCGCCGGCCACGCCGGACGAGCCGACGCACACGACGTGACCGGCTCGCCCCCGTCCGCCGCCTGAGCCGGCGAGCGACCGGGAACACCGTGGACCCGGCCGGAGGGGTCCGTCGAGCGGCGCAGCACTTGTCGCGGACCGGCCGGACCCGCCGGACAGTGGGACCATGCGTGTCTTCCGAGGGCCGCGCGGGGCCCGGGCACGGCGTATGGTCCGCATACCGCGCGCGGCCCTGGTGCCGCTCGGCTGCCTGCCCGGCCTGGCCGCCGCCGCCGCGCTGGCGCTGTGCGCGAGCGGCGTGGAACGAGCGGCGGCGCCGCGCGCCCACCCGGTCGCCGCCGCACCGCACACCGCGCCCCGGCCGCCCGTCGTGCCCCGGTCGGTCTGGCTCGGCGACGCCGCCCGCGAGCAGCCGCCCCCGCGCTACGACGACAAGGTGCTCGCCGTCTTCGTCCACCACACCGACACGCCCAACGGTTACGACTGCGCCGACGTACCGGCCATCCTCCGGGGCGTCTACGCGGGCCAGACCGGCGCCCGGGACTGGGACGACATCGGCTACAACTTCGTCGTCGACCGCTGCGGCACCATCTACGAGGGCCGCGCCGGCGGCATCGACCGCCCCGTCACCGGCGCCCACACCCAGGGCTTCAACCACCGCACCACCGGCATCGCCGCCCTCGGCACCTTCACCGCCGGCGTGCCCGTGCCGGACGCGCTGACCGACGCGATCGCCGCACTGGCCGCCTGGAAACTCGGCCCGACCGACACCGACCCGCGCGCCAGGGTCGGCCTGGTCTCCAGCAACGGCCTCAGCCGGTACGGCGCCGGCGCCACCGCCGCCCTGCCCGCCGTCGCCGGACACGACGAGGGCTACCGGACCACCTGCCCGGGCGCCGCCCTCACCGCCCGCCTCCCGCACATCAGGGAGCTGGCGGCCCGGCTGCAGGGCAGGAACGGCTGATCCCCGGGACGGGCAGGGCGGGGCCGGCCGCCGCACGGTCCCGGCACGCGACCAGGCCGGTGCCGCGCCGCCGCACCCCAGGCCCCCCGAGCGGGCGCCGGGTGACTCACGGCCGGCCGAACCGCTCCCACAGGCCCGGGAGCCGCTCGGCGAGGGCCCGGTCGTCCTCCAGGTCGATCGGCGTGCCCAGCGGTTCGGCGGGCGCGGGCGCGATGCCCAGGTCCGGGGCGACGGTCCCGGTGAGCTGCTCGTACGCCTCGTCGGCCGCGTAGCCCAGCTCCTCGCCGTCGCCGTCCAGCTCCTCGTCGAAGTCGTCCAGCAGCTCGGCGAGCGAGTCGGGGTCGTGCACCGCGCCCTCGTACACCTCGCGGCCCTGGCCGATCAGCCAGCACCGGAAGAAGTCGAAGGCGTCGTCGCTCGCCCCGCCGAGCAGCACCCACGCGGCGCCCCACAGGTCCCAGGTGCAGGCGCGGTTGTAACGGGCCTCGAAATGGCGGGCGAAGTCCAGCACGAGATCCGGGTCCATCCCGACGAGCCGCTCCACGAGCAGGTCGGCCTGGTCCTCCGGATCGCCGTCGGCACCCTCGCGGGTGGCGTCGATCAGCTCCCAGAACTCCGTCTCGTCCATCACGCGTCCAGCATCGGTCCTGCACGGGTACGGCGCACGTGGAGTGCCGGAGATCGTCATGCCCCGGACGGTCCCGTGTCGGCGGACGGGTCGGTGTCGGCGGATGGTCCCGTGTCGGCGGACGGGTCGGTGTCGGCGGGTGGTCCCGTGTCGGCGTACGGGTCGGTGTCGGCGGGTGGTCCCGTGTCGGCGGACGGGTCGGTGT
>NZ_JAGMUE010000163.1:0-8863 GCF_019049165.1 Streptomyces sp. AC627_RSS907 | reverse complement strand
CTGCCTTCCCGCCTCACCCCTGCCCTCCCGCCCCGCCCCAGCCGTCCCGCAGCGCACACCCACCGGTGCCGCCCCGGCTGTTCCCGGCGTGCCCTCGCACGCCTCCATCGCCTCCGCGCACACCTGTGCCGAAGACAAAGGACCCGCGATGCACACATCCTCCAGACGCCGTCTCACCGCGGCGGTGGCTCTGTCGACCCTCGTCGCCGTGACCGGCACCGCCTGCTCCTCCGGTTCGGGCAGCGCCTCCGCCGGCGGCGCGGACAGCGGAACGTACACCGTCTGGGACCCGTACCCGCAGTTCGACAAGGCGTCGGCCTGGGCGAAACTGCTGGACGCCTGCGGCGCCAAGGCCGGAGTGAAGATCAAGAGGACGGCTTTCGACACGAGCGACCTCTCCGGCAAGGCGCTGCTGGCGGCACAGCAGGACAACTCCGCCGACGTACTCGTCGTCGACAACCCGGTGGTCTCCACGCTGGCCGAGGCAGGCGTCCTCACCACGACCGACGAGAACAAGCTCGACACCTCCGCGGTGGACGCCAACCTGCTCGCGGCCGGGCAGTCCGGCGGAAAGACGTACGGAACACCGATCGGCGCCAACACCCTCGCCCTGTACTACAACAAGGACGTGCTGAAGAGGGCCGGGGTCGACATCTCCTCGATCACGGACTGGACGTCGCTGACGGCAGCCCTCGACCAGGTCAAGAAGACCGGCAAGAAGGGCATCACCTTCTCGGCCATCGGCACGGAGGAGGGCACCTTCCAGTTCCTGCCGTGGTTCTGGGGCGCGGGCGCGAAGCTGACCGACCTCGACTCCGACGAGGCGGCCGCCGCCCTCTCCCTGTGGCAGGACTGGACGAAGAAGGGCTACGCCCCCAACTCGGTCCTCAACAACACCCAGACGACCAGCTGGCAGGAGTTCGCCAGTGGCGACTACGCCTTCGCGGAGAACGGCACCTGGCAGCTCGCCAACGCCGAGAAGGCGGGCTTCGACTACGGCGTCCTTCCCATCCCCGCTTCCGGCGGGGGGAGCGCGCCGGCACCGACCGGCGGCGAGTTCGTCACCATCCCGGCCCAGGGCGACACCGGCCGCTACGCCACCTCGCAGAAGCTGGTCTCCTGCCTGACCAGCACCGAGAACCTCCACGCCACCGACACCACCCTCTCCTACGTGGCACCGACCGGCGAAGTGCGGGACAGACAGCTGGCCGCGCACGCCGAGCTGAAGCCCTGGGTCGACGCGGTGAAGGCCGCCAAGGGACGCACCAGTGACGACCTCGGCACCAAGTACCCGAGGATCTCGGAGCAGTTGTGGAAGGCGGTCCAGTCCGCCCTCAGCGGCGCGCAGTCGCCCGAGGACGCGCTGGCCAAGGCCCAGTCCGCCGTCAAGTAGCCCAGGGACCCGGTCCGCAGATGACTCACACGACCCAGGTGCCGGACCGCCGGTCCGCGCGCGTCGGGAAGGGAACGGCCGGCACCGCCCCGCCCCCGGTCCCCGCGCGAACACGGCGTCGTCCGGCCTCCCCGCAGTGGGCCGCCTGGGGCTTCCTCGCCCCGGTGACGCTCTACCTCGTCCTGTTCTACGCCTACCCGCTGTACCGCAACATCGACCTGAGCCTGCGCCACTACACCGTCCGCTCCTTCGTCCAGGGCGACGCCCCCTTCACGGGCCTGGAGAACTACCGCACCGTCCTCGACGACCCGACCTTCGCGCCGGCCCTGCTGCACACCGCCGTGTTCACCGTCGTGTGCCTGGCCTTCCAGTACGCGATCGGGCTGGCCCTCGCCGTCTTCTTCAACCAGCACTTCCGGCTGTCGGCGACCCTGCGCGCCCTGTTCCTCGTACCCTGGCTGCTGCCGCTCATCGTGTCGGCGTCCACCTGGGCGTGGATGCTCAACAGCGACTCCGGCGTCGTCAACGCCGCCCTGCGCGTGGTCGGTGTCGACCCGGTGAACTGGCTGACCTCGCCGTCGTGGTCACTCACCTCGGTGATCGTCGCCAACATCTGGATCGGCGTGCCGTTCAACCTGGTCGTCCTCCACAGCGGCCTGCAGTCCATCCCGGCGTCTCTGTACGAGGCCGCCGCGCTCGACGGGGCCAACGCCTGGCAGCGGTTCTGGCGCATCACCTTCCCCCTGCTGCGCCCGGTGTCCGCGATCACGCTCCTCCTCGGCCTCGTCTACACCCTCAAGGTCTTCGACATCATCTGGATCATGACCAAGGGCGGCCCCGTGGACTCGTCGACCACCTTCGCCACCTGGTCCTACCAGCTCGGCTTCGGCAACGCCCTGCCCGCCTTCGGGCCGGGAGCGGCCGTCGGGAACCTCCTCGTCGTCGCGGCTCTGGTGTTCGGCCTGATCTATCTGAAGGTCCAGCGAAAGCAGCACGCCTCATGACCACCGCCTCCCTGTCCCGACCGCGCCGCAGCCGAAGCCACTGGTGGAAGACGGCGACGGGCATCGCGCTCACCGCCGTCATGCTCTTCCCGGTCTACTGGATGCTCAACGTGTCCTTCACCCGCGACCAGAACATGCGCAAGAGCCCCCCGGACCTCTTCCCCGCGCACGGCACGCTGGACGGCTACCGCCGGGTCCTCGACGAGCAACTGCCCTACCTCGCCACCAGCCTCGTCATCGGCCTGGCCACCGTCGTGCTCACCGTGGCCCTCGCCGCGCCCGCCGGCTACGCCCTGGCCAAGCTGCGGCCGCGCGGCGGCGGCATCCTGTCCTTCGTCCTGCTGGCCGCCCAGATGATCCCCGGCATCATCATGGCGATGGGCTTCTACGCCATCTACCTCAGCCTCGGCCTGCTCCAGTCGGTGCCGGGCCTGATCGTCGCGGACTCCACGCTGGCCGTGCCCTTCGCGGTGCTCATCTTCACCGCCTTCATGTCCGGCATCCCCCGCGAACTGATCCAGGCCGCCACGATGGACGGAGCAGGAGCCCTGCGCACCTTCCGGTCCGTCATCCTGCCGATGAGCCGCAACGCCGTGGTCACGGTGTCCCTGTTCACGTTCCTGTGGTCCTGGTCCGACTTCGTCTTCGCCGGCACGCTCGCGAGCGGCGGCGCCCACCAGCCGATCACCCTCGGCATCTACCACTACATCGGCAACAACAACCAGGAGTGGAACGCCATCATGGCCACCGCCGTCCTCGCCTCGGTGCCCGCCGCCGTCATCCTCGTGCTCGCCCAGCGGTACGTCGCCGCCGGCGTCACCGCGGGCGCCGTCAAGGACTGACCTCCACCCACTCCCACGTCGTGATGGCACGCCGTCCGGGCGCCGGACGGCCGTCACCTCCTGCTCGAGAAACGAGTCACCCTTCATGACCGCCGCCCGATCCGGCCCGGCCTTCTCCCTCCACGACATCCCCTTCAGCACCTACGGTTCCTGGTTCGACATCTCGCCCGTGGTGGCGGAGAAGACGTACGCCGAGGACCTCCACCTCGTCTCCCACCAGAGCGGCATGCACGCCGTCCTGCGCCTCACGCCCCTGACCGCCGGCCGGGCCGTCCGTGCCGAGACCCGCGTCGAGGCGACACCCGACCTGCTCAGCTGGGTCGGCCGGGCAGGGCGGGTCGACCTCGCCTACGAGTCGCCCGACACCGTCCGGCTGCGGGGCAGCGGTCTGAGCATGCGCGTCTCCGCGGCGGCGCGGGCCCTGACCCCGTTCAGCGGCACCTACTTCTACCGGGAGCCGCACGCCGAGGCGTACGTCTTCACCTCCTACGAGACCGGGCGGCGCTACCGGATCACCCTCCTGTCGGGAGCCGTGGCGGAAGCAGCCGGGGACCAGATCCTGGGCAGCACCGATCGCCAGGTCACCATCGGCGCCGACCGCGACGGAAGCTGGGAGATCGCGGTCGAGGAGTACGAAACCGCGCGCCGCCCCTACCGTTCCCAGGCGGCCTTCGACCAGGTCGTCCGTGCCGCACGCGACGCCTTCGCGGCCTTCACCGACTCCGTGGCGCCGTGGCGGTCGCCCGCCACCCCCGCCGCCGAACTCGCCGCCTACGTCCTGTGGTCCGCGACCGTCCGCCCCAAGGGCTTCGTGACCCGGCCGGCCGTGCTGATGTCCAAGCACTGGATGGACAAGGTATGGAGCTGGGACCACTGCTTCAACGCCCTCGCCCTCGCCCCGGGACATCCGGAGCTGGCCTGGGACCAGTTCTCCCTCCCCTTCGACCACCAGGACGACAGCGGGGCCCTGCCGGACTCGGTCACCCACTCGGAAGTCCTGCACAACTTCGTCAAACCCCCCGTGCACGGCTGGGCCTTCGGCCACCTGCGCCGACGACTCCCGCACCCCCTCGGGACAGCACGACTGACCGAGGCGTACGACAGACTCGGCCGCTGGACGGAGTTCTGGCTCACCGCACGACGCGCACCGGGCGCCACTCTGCCCCACTACCAGCACGGCAACGACAGCGGCTGGGACAACGCCACCACGTTCGACCCCGAACGCGTCATCGTCACCGCCGACCTGGCCGCCTTCCTCGTCCTGCAACTACGCGAACTCGCCGGCATGGCACGGGAGCTGACACTGCCCGACGACGCCCGCAGGTGGGCCGGGACGGCCGACACGGTGCAGGCGGCGATGCTCCAGGAGCTGTGGAGCGACGGCCGGTTCGTCGCCCGCTCGGTCGACAGCGGCGACGGCTGGGCCAGCGCCAGTCTCCTCGACCTGATGCCCGTCGTGCTGGGCGAGCACCTGCCCGAGGACGTCAGCGCCGCGCTGGCCGAGCGGATTCGGGCTCATCTGACCGAGCACGGCCTGGCCACCGAACAGCCCACCTCACCGCACTACCTCGCCGACGGTTACTGGCGCGGGCCGGTCTGGGCCCCGTCCACCGTGCTCGTCGAGGACGGCCTGCGCCGTGCGGGACACCACCACCTCGCCGACGACATCAGCGCCCGCTTCCGCGCCCTGTGCGAGACCTCCGGGTTCGCCGAGAACTTCGACGCCCTCACCGGCAAGGGGCTGCGCGACCGCGCCTACACCTGGACGGCCGGCAGCTACCTGCTGCTCGCCGAAGCCTACGAACTCCGCCGCGCCGAGCCGTCCCGGCAGCCCGTCGGTGCTCAACCATCCGCCCGGAGCGCGCCGTTGAGGGGGCCCGCCGGCTCTACAGCGTGAAGGCGATGGCCATGGCGATGGCCGTGAGCGTGCGGACGGACACGGTGACCTGTCCGCCCGTGAGAGGTTCCACGGGCTCACCGGCGCGAGCCAGTGCCCTCTGACGCCGGATGCGGCCCGCGAAGACCAGCCGCGTCAGGGCCAGGCTGAGCATGGCCAGGGTGTACAGCGCCAGAGGACACCTTCGACTCCGACCACCGCAGCGACGGGGGCCCGCTGCGGACGGCGGCCGGTCGTGTTGCGGTCGTGTGTCAGGATCCGCGTCGCCGTCCGCCGTACTGGTGCCGCGGCGCCGGCGTGTGCTTCCCTGACCTCATGACCGTGCTCGTGACCCGCCGCCACGTCGACTACGTGCGTGTCACCACCACGGGCTGTACCGCCCGGAGCTGACACCTCGCCGGGCCTTCGCCCCGCCTCTCCTCCGTGCCGCACCGACCGCTGCCCCCGTACGGGCCCGGCGCTCGGTCACGCGGTCCTTCCCCCGCGCCGGCAGCACGCCATGAAGCCCTTCGTGGCGTGCGCCCGCGCGTCACGTACTCCGCCCTCCGTGCAAGGGAGCAGCACCATGAGCCAGCCGATCGACTCCGTCACCGCCGGACACACGCCCGACGAGGAGTCCACCGGGCCCGACACCTCGGCCTGGTCCTTCGAGACCAAGCAGATCCACGCGGGTGCCGCGCCGGACCCGGTGACCGGCGCCCGGGCGACGCCGATCTACCAGACGTCGTCGTTCGTGTTCCGCGACACCCAGCACGCCGCCGACCTGTTCTCGCTCGCCGAGCCGGGCAACATCTACACCCGCATCCACAACCCCACCCAGGACGTTTTCGAGCAGCGCATCGCCGCGCTGGAAGGCGGCGTCGCGGCGGTGGCCCTGGCGTCCGGGCAGGCGGCGCAGACCCTGGCGATCCTCACCCTGGCCGGAGCCGGTGACCACGTCGTCTCCAGCGCCTCCCTGTACGGGGGCACGTACAACCTGTTCCGCCACACGCTCCCCAGGTTCGGCATCGAGGTGTCCTTCGTCGACGACCCGGACGACGCCGAGGCCTGGCGGGCGGCGATCCGGCCCGGTACCAAGGCCCTGTTCGCCGAGTCGCTGGGCAACCCACGCGGCAACGTGCTCGACGTCCGGGCCGTGGCGGACGTCGCGCACGGAGCCGGCGTGCCGCTGATCGTGGACAACACCGTACCCACGCCGTATCTGCTGCGTCCCGTCGAGCACGGCGCCGACATCGTCGTCCACTCGGCCACCAAGTTCCTCGGCGGGCACGGGACCACGATCGGCGGCGTCGTCGTCGACGGCGGGACCTTCGACTTCGGCGCCCACGCCGAGCGCTTCCCCGGCTTCACCGAGCCCGACCCCAGCTACCACGGCCTGCGGTACTGGCCCGCGCTGGGCCCCGGTGCCTTCGCCGTCAAGCTGCGGGTCCAGTTGCTGCGCGACCTCGGCCCCGCCCTCTCGCCGCACTCCGCGTTCCTGCTGCTCCAGGGGGTGGAGACGCTCAGCCTGCGCATCGAGCGGCACTCCGCGAACGCCCAGGCCCTGGCGGAATGGCTGGAGCAGCGTGACGAGGTCGCCGCGGTCCACTACCCGGGGCTGCCGTCCAACCGCTGGTACGAAGCCGGCCGGCGCTATCTGCCGCGCGGCGGGGGCGCCGTCCTGGCCTTCGAACTGCGTGACGGCGTCGAGGCCGGCAAGCGCTTCGTGGACGCCGTCGAACTGTTCAGCCACCTCGCGAACATCGGTGACGTCCGCAGTCTCATCATCCACCCGGCGTCCACCACCCACAGCCAGCTGGACGAACGGCAGCTGGAGGCCACCGGCGCCTCGCCCGGCCTGGTGCGGCTCTCGGTGGGCATCGAGAACCTCGCCGACCTGAAGGCCGACCTGGAGGCCGGGTTCCGGGCGGCGAAGGGGGCGTCCTGAACACCGTACTGCCGCCGCAGCAGGTCCCCCTCCCGCCGGCCTCCGGGGCCTGGCGGGAGGGGGACCCGCCCGGGCGTCGCCAGTGGTACGAGCGCCAGACGCCGCTGGGACTGGAGGGCGGCGGCCGACTGCCCGCCCTGCGCCTGGCGTTCGAGACCTGGGGAAGGCTCGCACCGGACCATTCCAACGCCGTGCTGGTCCTGCACGCCCTCACCGGTGACAGTCACGTGTCCGGCCCCGCCGGGCCCGGGCACCCGACCCCCGGCTGGTGGGACGGGCTGGTCGGACCCGGGCGGGCACTCGACACGGACCGCTGGTTCGTCGTCGCCCCGAACGTCCTCGGCGGCTGCCAGGGCAGCACGGGCCCGGCCTCACGCCGCCCCGACGGACGGCACTGGGGCGGCGACTTCCCGTACCTGACACAGCGTGACCAGGTCGCCGCCGAGACCGGTCTGGCGGACGCGCTGGGCATCGACCGCTGGGCCCTGGTGGTGGGCGGCTCGATGGGCGGCATGCGGGCACTGGAGTGGGCCGTGGCGCACCCGGAACGGACGGGCGCGCTGCTGCTGCTCGCCACGACGGCAGCCGCGAGCGCCGAGCAGATCGCGTGGGCCGGCATCCAGCTGCGTGCCATCCGCTCCGACCCGCACTGGCGCGAAGGCCACTACCACGCCACGGCGTGCGGGCCGCACGCGGGACTGGGTCTCGCCCGGCGGATCGCCCACGTCACCTACCGCAGCGAGCCGGAACTCCAGGCCCGCTTCGGCCGCTCCGCCCAGGCCGAGGAGGATCCGCGGTCGGGCGGCCGGTACCGGGTCGGGTCCTACCTCGACCATCACGCCGCCAAGCTGGTGCGCCGCTTCGACGCGGGCAGTTATGTCGTGCTGTGCGAGGCGATGAACAGCCACGACATCGGCCGTGGCCGGGGCGGCGTGCGCGCCGCGCTGAGCCGGGTGACGGCCAGGACCCTGGTGGCCGGAGTCGATTCCGACCGTCTCTACCCCCTCTCCCAGCAGGCGGAGCTGGCGGCGGGCATCCCCACGGCCGACGGCCTCCGGGTCATCGAGTCCCCCTGCGGCCACGACGGCTTCCTCGTCGAGGTGGAGCAGGTCGCCGCACTCGTGGCGGATCTCCTGCCCCGATCCGGCCTGAGCTGAAGGGAGCGGTCGGTTCGCGCAGGTCGATCGCGTACGGCAGGGCGGCATCGAGCGCATGCCCGCCTCCGGGATCCCATGGGCCCACCGTCCTGCTTCAGGCCGGTGCGTCCGTGGGTTCGGTGGGAACACGAGGGCGCCGTGCGAGCCGACGGGCTTCGGCTGTGACGTCGGCGTCGACCTGTGCCCGTGTCCTGCTGCCGTAGTCGAGGGTGTCGTACTCGTCGTCCAGTTCGGCGAGCCGCTCGGCCAGAGGGAGGTCGTGTCCGAAGCGCTGGTGGAACCGGAAGGCCAGCTCGCGGGGTGTCAGCTCGCCGGCCAGCATCCGGGCGGCGAGTGCCCGTGCGACGGCTTCCTGTCCGGCGACACCGCCCACCGGGGAGAAGGTGAGGCCCAGTTCGTCGAGGGCCGGGGGCAGGAGGTCGGGGACGTCGTAGTCCGCCTCCGCGCGTGTGCAGGCCGCCAGGATCCGCAGGGCGGGACTGTCGAGGCCGGCAACGAGTGCGTCACAGGCGGCAGTGACGATGTCGGCGGCGCGGATCTCGCCCATGCTCCAGAGGGCGGCACGGTCCTGGAACTCGAGGGCTGCTGGTTCGGTCGACGGCATCTGTCCATGGTCCCGTCTGCGGGTGGCGGGGGTGGCGGG
>NZ_JAGMUE010000162.1:0-628 GCF_019049165.1 Streptomyces sp. AC627_RSS907 | reverse complement strand
CAGCTTCCGCTTCATGCGACCGCTGGTGGAAGCCGGGCACGTCTTCCTGTCCCGCCCCCCGCTCTACAAGATCAAGTGGGGTCGGGACGACTTCGAGTACGCGTACTCCGACCGCGAGCGCGACGCGCTGATCGCGGCCGGGCGCGAGCAGGGCAAGCGCATCCGGGACGACTCCGTGCAGCGCTTCAAGGGTCTCGGCGAGATGAACGCCGAGGAGCTGCGCGTGACGACGATGGACGTCGACCACCGCGTGCTCGGCCAGGTCACGCTGGACGACGCGGCCCAGGCCGACGACCTGTTCTCGGTGCTGATGGGCGAGGACGTCGAGGCGCGCCGCTCGTTCATCCAGCGCAACGCCAAGGACGTCCGCTTCCTCGACATCTGAGTCGGCCCCTCCCCGGCCGCGCAGCCGGGCTCCCCGCCGCCGCCTGAAAGGATCTTGACCAGCAATGGCCGACGAGAACCCCCCCACCACCGAGAACCCCGAGCTGACCCCGCAGGCCGAGGGCGCCGGGATGCGCGTCGAGCCGGTCGGGCTCGAAACGGAGATGCAGCGCTCGTACCTCGACTACGCGATGAGCGTGATCGTCTCGCGCGCGCTGCCCGACGTGCGGGACGGCCTCAAGCC
>NZ_JAGMUE010001583.1:0-580 GCF_019049165.1 Streptomyces sp. AC627_RSS907 | reverse complement strand
GTGATCACCAGCAGCCCGCCCTCGGTGAGGACCTTGCCGGCGATGCCCTTGTCGAGCCGGGCGCCGCGCAGCGCGCTGGTGGGCACGTGGAAGTCCCGGGCGCCGGGGCGCCGCACGGTCAGTCCGGCGTCCGTCAGCGTGACGTCGGCGCGGCTACGGACGCCGAGGCCGTGCGCGACGATGCGCTCCAGCCACTGCCCGGCCTTGGTCGAGCCGTGGTAGCGCCCGGCCATGGTGAGCCGGGGCTCGCCCGGGTCGGCGGGCACCTGCGCCAGCTCCGGCAGGTCCGACTGGAGCAGCCCGCGCCACTTCCAGCCCTCCCGCATCAGCCAGTACAGCAGCACGATGACCAGCAGCAGGCCCACGACCCAGCCGGTGCGCGCGGCCCAGTCGCCCGCGTTCTGGGTGTCGTCCGCCGCCAGAAATGTCACAGGTGTCACGTCAGCTTCCCGTCCACGACCGTTGCCCGGCCCCGCAGGAAGGTGTGTGTCACTCGGCCCGGCAGCTCGCGCCCCTCGTAGGGCGTGTTACGACTGCGGGAGGCGAAGCCCGCGGGGTTCACCACACCACGGTATGCCGC
>NZ_JAGMUE010000161.1:0-418 GCF_019049165.1 Streptomyces sp. AC627_RSS907 | reverse complement strand
GGTGTTCGTCTTTCCGGGGCAGGGTTCGCAGTGGCCGGGTATGGCGGTGGAGCTGCTGGAGTCGTCGCCGGTGTTCGCGGCACGGTTCGAGGAGTGCGAGCGTGCTCTGGCACCGTTCGTGGACTGGTCGCTGTCGGAGATGGTCCGCTCGGGCGCCTACGACCGGGTGGACGTGGTCCAGCCCGTCCTGTGGGCGGTAATGGTGTCGCTGGCCGCGTCGTGGGAGTCGGCGGGTGTGCGTCCGGACGCGGTGGTGGGGCATTCACAGGGCGAGATCGCCGCCGCGGTGGTGGCGGGCGCGCTGTCACTGGAGGACGGTGCACGGGTGGTCGCCCTGAGAAGCCGGGCGATCACGGCACTGACGGGCCGTGGGGGCATGGTGTCGGTACCACTGCCGGCGGACGAGGTACGCACCCTG
>NZ_JAGMUE010000160.1:0-7370 GCF_019049165.1 Streptomyces sp. AC627_RSS907 | reverse complement strand
CGTCCCCCACGTCCCCGCCCCCGCCTGTCACGCCCGTTCCGGGCGATACGCGAGCTAAGGAGCTCCGCGATGAGCGACATGATCACCGCGGACCTGGTCGACCTCGACCTGTCCGCCGGCACCAAGGAAGCGGCGGCGCGCGCCCTCGCCGAGCGGTTGGTGGCCCACGGCCGGGTGACCGACCTGGAAGGCTTCCTCGCCGACGTGGCCGCCCGTGAGGCGCAGATGCCGACCGGCCTCGACGGCGGCATCGGCATCCCGCACTGCCGCAGCGAGCATGTCACCGAGCCGTCGCTCGCCTTCGGCCGCAGTGCGGTCGGCGTCGACTTCGGCGCGGCGGACGGACCGGCCGACCTGATCTTCCTGATCGCCGCTCCGGCGGGCGCCGACGACGCCCATCTGACGATCCTCTCGTCGCTGGCCCGGCAGTTGATGAACGCCGAGTTCACCGCCGCGCTGCGGTCGGTGGGCGACGCGTCGGCCGCCGCGGCGCTGATCCGCGGGGAGGAGCCGCCCGGCCGTGAAGGCGACTTTGAAACGGACCGCGAAGGCGACTCCGAAGCCGACCGCGAAGGCGGCTCCGAAGGCTTGGAAGGCGGCTCCGAAGGTGACGGGAACACCGTGGTGGCCCCGGCGGCGGCCTCCGCCGGGGCCACCACGGGCAGTGCCGACGAGGCGCGTGAGGCGGCGGGGCCCGAGCGGCCGGAGCGTCCCTTCCGTGTCGTCGCCGTCACCTCCTGTCCCACCGGCATCGCGCACACGTACATGGCGGCCGAGTCGCTGGAGAACGCAGGCCGTGAGGCGGGCGTCGAAGTCGTCGTCGAGACCCAGGGATCGGCCGGCTTCACCCGGCTCGACCCGGCGGTGATCGAGGCGGCCGACGGCGTGATCTTCGCCCACGACGTGCCCGTACGGGACAAGGACCGCTTCGCCGGGAAGCCCACCGTCGACACCGGTGTGAAGGCGGCGATCAACCGGCCCGGCGAACTGATCGGCGAGGTCCGCGAGAAGGCGGCCCGCGGGGAGGTGACGGCGGCCGGTCCCACCGGCACGACGCCCGTCGAGCGCGTCGGCGAGTCCGGCGAGGGGTACGGAACGAAGCTCCGCACGTGGCTCATGTCCGGCGTCAGTTACATGGTTCCCTTCGTCGCCGCGGGTGGTCTGCTCATCGCCCTCGGCTTCGCGATCGGCGGCTACGAGATCAACAAGGCGCCGTCGGTGATGGACCACTTCGTGTGGTCCCAGGCCGACAGCTGGGCAGCGCTGCTGTTCCAGATCGGCGGCGTGGCCTTCGCCTTCCTGGTTCCGGTGCTGGCCGGCTACATCGCCTACGGCATGGCCGACCGCCCCGGTCTGGTCCCCGGCTTCGTCGGCGGCTCGATCGCGCTGACCGTCAACGCCGGCTTCCTCGGCGGTCTGGCGGCAGGGCTCATCTCCGGTGCCGTGGTGATGGCGATCCAGCGGATACGCATCCCGGCGGCCCTGCGCGGCATCATGCCCGTGGTGGTGATCCCGCTGATCTCCACGGCGATCGTCGGCCTCCTGATGTTCGTGGTGATCGGCAAGCCCATCGCCTCCGCGCAGGAGGCGATGACCGACTGGCTCAACGGCCTGTCCGGCGCCAACGCCGTCCTGCTCGGTGCGCTGCTCGGCCTGATGATGTGCGCCGACCTCGGTGGTCCGGTCAACAAGGTCGCCTACACCTTCGCCACCGCCGGCATCGCCGTCTCGGATCCCAGCGACCCGGCGATGAAGATCATGGCGGCGGTCATGGCGGCCGGCATGGTCCCGCCGCTGGCGATGGCCCTGGCCACCACCGTGCGCGGCAGGCTCTTCAACGCCGCCGAGCGCGAGAACGGCAAGGCCGCCTGGGTACTGGGCGCCTCCTTCATCTCCGAGGGCGCCATCCCGTTCGCCGCGGCCGACCCGCTGCGGGTGATCCCGTCCTCGATGGTGGGCGGCGCGATCACCGGCGCCCTGTCGATGGCGTTCGACGCCACGCTGCGCGCCCCGCACGGCGGTGTCTTCGTGGTCCCGCTGATCGGCAACCCGCTGCTCTACCTGGTCGCCATCGCGGCCGGCGTCTGCGTCACCACGGCCCTGGTGCTCGTCCTCAAGGGCCTGCGCAAGCGGACGCAGGACGCGGCGGCGCAGGGACCCGGCGCCGTCGGCCCGTCGGCCTCGACGCCGGGCGCGGAGCAGCCGGTGGCCGCGTAACGGACGTCAGGACAGGTGTCAGGCGCGGGGGCGACTTCCGGGCCGGGTTCCCCCGGGGACCCGGCCCGTCCCCGTACTCACGGCCCGCACGCTCAGGTGACCTGCGCGGCGCGCCGCTCCATCGCCCGGCGGGCCGCGTCCTCGCTCGCGTAGACCTCGCACATGTGCCGGCCGTCGGGCGTGGCCGTGTGCTCGACCTCCCAGAGGGAGAGCTCACCACCGTCACCCAACAGGAACGCGTGCTCGTAGAGCGAGAAGCCGATTCCGGCACGTCCCGTACGGCCGGGGCCGCCGAAGGCCTGCGTGATCTGGTGCGCGGACGCCGTGGTCAGCAGGGCGGCGACGTCCGCGCCGGGCCGGTCCGTGTTCTCCGCGCGGCGCAGCAGCCGCCGGGCGTGGTCCGCCGAACCGTCGATGACGTAGGTGTGCCGGGGCGCGGGGACCGCGGCCAGCTGCACCTGCACCGGCAGCTCGAAGTCCGGGGTGTCCGGCGGCAGGGCCAGCCCGGTGGTGGCGGTGCGCAACTCCTCCTCGTCGATGTACACCTCGTGCTGCGGTTCACCGCCCGGGACGGTGTTGTGGACGAGCTCCCAGAGGGTGAGCGCCGTGCCGTCGACGAGCAGCCAGGTGTGCCGGTACGTCTCGCGGTGCAGCCCCGCGCTGTGGTGCGCGGAGTGCAGGGAACCGTCGTACGCCAGCGCGCAGTCCAGGCGCCGTATCGTCTCGTCGGGCAGCTCGAACGAGTTCAGGGCGCGACCGAGCAATCGCATGAGGTGCTCCTCCGGAGACTCGGGCGACTCGGGTGGTTCGTACGCTGCCGTCTCGTACGGAACGCTCAAGGTTTCTCCCGGCGTTGCTGCATGTCACCTTGTGGGTGCATACCGTAGCCCCTCGGTCGGACATCATGTCCGGGAACCGAGAAAACGTGCGCATGAAAAACGCGCGGGCCGCGAGGAAAATTCCCACGCGTCCGACGGCCCGTCAAAAGCCGCTGCTCAGCGGGGGAATGCCGCGCACATGGACCCCTGTGAGCCCGTGTGCGCCCCTTCGCGTGCGCCCTCGCTCGCCCGCACCCCGTGCTCCTTCCCCCATGCCCCTTCCTCCGTGCCCCTTCCTCGTGTCCCTTTCCCGTGCGGCCGCTAACGCTTCTGCCCGTACAGCTCCCCGTACGACGGCCACGCCCCGCCCGGTCCGTCCACCGGATCGGCGGCCCGTACGGCGCGCACGATCGCGCGCGTCACCACGTCCGGGCCCGCCGCCAGCACCTCGTTCAGCGCGAGTGGCTGCGCCGCGTCGAGCGGGCGCCGTCCGGTCGCCAGGGCGAACACCGTGTCTCCGTCGCTGAGCAGGTGTACCGGCCGGACCGCGCGCGCGATGCCGTCGTGTGCCGTGCCGGCCAGCTTCTGCGCCTGCGCCTTCGACAGGTCGGCGTCGGTGGCGACCACGGCGAGCGTGGTGTTGAGCGGGGGCGGAGCGTTGCGCGCCGCGACCTCGGCGAGGCGCAGTCCCGCGGCCTCGTGGACGCCGGGCTCGGGATACCGCACCCGCCGCCCCTGGAACAACTCCCCGTACAGCACCCCCGTTTCCGGGTCCGTCACCGACCCCGCCGCGTTCGCCACCACCAGCGCCGCCACCGTGATGCCCGAGTCCAGCACGGTGCTCGCGGTGCCGATCCCGCCCTTGAGCGAGCCGACCACGGCTCCCGTACCCGCCCCGACGCACCCCTCGGCCACCGGCGCACCCGGCGCGCTCGCGTGGGCCGCCTCGACCGCCGCCCGTCCGGTGGCCGCGTCCGGCCTGGCCCGGAAGTCGCCCCCGCGCCCCAGGTCGAAGACGCAGGCGGCCGGCACCACCGGCACGACGTGCGCGGGGTCCGGGCCCACGCGCACCCCGCGCCCGCGCCCCTCCAGCCAGGCCATCACCCCGGACGCCGCGTCGAGCCCGTACGCGCTGCCGCCGGTCAGCACCACCGCCTCGACCTTCTGCACCAGGTTGCGCGGATCGAGGGCGTCGGTCTCCTTGGTGCCGGGCCCGCCGCCGCGCACGTCCACCGCGGCGACCGCCCCGCCTGGTGGCGCGAGCACCACCGTCGTGCCCGTGAGCCACCCGTCGCCGATGCGCGTCGCGTGCCCGACCAGCACGTCGGCGACGTCCGTCAATGCGTCAACTGTCATGGCGCCAGTGTCGGCCAGGCCACGGCGGCTCCGGTGGTATCAGGCCGCGGGCGCCGCCGTGCCCCGCTGCCGTCCATCCCGCCACGCGGAGAGCGCCACCCCGGCCGCCACGGCCAGCACCAGGACGATCCCCGCCGCGAGCACCGCCAGGTCGCCGAGGAAGGTGCAGCAGACGACCAGCAGCGCGGCCACCGGCAGCACCGACTGCTCGGCGACGCCCACCTTGAAGTGCCGCGCGTGCAGCGCCCACACCGTGAGCAGGAACAGTGCCGTCGGAAGGGTCACCGAGGCGGATGCCGCGAGCGTCGAGATGTGCGCCTGGCCCACCGACTGCTCCACCGCCACCTCCAGACCCGCGCCGATCGCGGCGGCCGAGGCGAACACCAGGTAGTGGCCGTAGCCCCACAGGAACGACTGCTTGTTGGACCGCAGATGGCCGTGGACGGGCACCACGAAGTACACCCACCAGGCGGCGAAGACGATCAGCAGCCCGCCCGCCGCGATCGGCAGCAGCTCGCCCAGCGCGTCGTTCTCGTCGATGCCCGACTTCACCGCGACCGTGGCCGCGGCGATGGTCTCGCCGAGGACGATGATCGTGAACAGTCCGTACCGCTCGGAGATGTGGTGCGGATGCCAGGACGACGGGTGCTTCTTCTCCGCGAACGCCGGCACGCACAGCTCCAGCACCACCATCACCAGGTACAGCCAGCCTCGCCCGCCCTCCGGCAGGAACAGCAGTCCCAGCCAGCCGACCTGGCAGACCAGCACGCCACCGGCGTATCTCAGGGCCATGGTGCGCTCCGGCGGCTCGGCGGAACGGGCCGCCCTGAGCCACTGCGCCGCCATGGCGACGCGCATGATCACGTAGCCCAGCACGACGGCCAGGTAGTCGTGGTCCGTGAAGGCCCGGGAGACCCCGGCCGCGAGGACCAGCACACCGGCGATCTGCACCAGGGTGACGAGCCGGTAGAGCACGTCGTCGTTGTCGTACGCCGAGGCGAACCAGGTGAAGTTCATCCACGCCCACCAGATGGCGAAGAAGACCATCGCGTAGTCGAGGACGCCCTCGCCGGTATGCCCTTCGGCGACCGAGTGCACCAACTGGGCGCCGGCCTGGGCGATGGCGACGACGAAGCACAGGTCGAAGAAGAGCTCCAACGGCGAGGCGACGCGGTGCGCCTCGTGCCGGCTGCGGGCCGTGAGTCTGCGCAGTGGCCGGTGACCGTCGGACGGGCCGGGGGGTGCGCTTGCGGAGACGTGACTGGACATCATGGCTCCCAGCAGAGCAGAGACGGCGCGAACGCGCTTGCGAAGGCTCCGCCCGCCGGGACGAGCCGGGCGGGCGGAACGCCGTCCGCGGGGCGGGCCGTACCCTGGAAGGCATGAGTACCACGCCCGCACCCGAGCCCCGCGAGCCCAGGCCCGCGCTGGTCTTCGACGACCCGCTGGACCAGCAGTCCTCGGACGACACCGACCGCGGCTGGGGGGAGCGGCCCGCCGGTGACAGCGCGGCCGACCTGAAGCGCTTCCTCGACGAGAAGCCGCCCCACCACCTGTGAGCCGGGCGGACGCCCGCCCGCTGCCGAGCCGCGCCCGCTACGACCGGTCCCGGTCCTGACCCGGGCCGCGCTGGGCGACGAGCGCGTCGCGGATCTCCTTGAGCACCTCCAGCTCGGTCACCTCGATCATCTCCTGCGTGCCCTCCTTGGCCTTGCGGCGTGCCTCCTGCCGGGCCAGGTACTTCGACATGGGCAGGACCATCAGGAAGTAGACGACCGCCGCTGTGATCACGAACGACAGGGTGGCGCCCAGCACCGAGCCCCACAGGATGCGCACGCCCGTCGCGCTGTCGCCCGTACCGGTGCAGGGGCCCTTGAGACAGGAGCTGTAGCTGTCCAGGCTCTGGGTGCCGAACGCTCCGACCAGGGGATTGATGACCCCCTTCACCACCGAGTTCACGATGTTGGTGAAGGCGGCGCCGATGACTACCGCCACCGCCAGGTCGATGACGTTTCCGCGCATCAGGAAGGCCTTGAAGCCCTGCCAGATGCTCGGCTCGTTCTTCTCGCTCACCTCGGTGGCTCTCCTCGCATGAACAGGTGGGGGGATAAAACGCTCCGCAACCTACGCCAGCGTTGGGCCACCCTGTCCAATCCGGTCGCTCGAACGAGGGACTTGACAGGCTCAGCACAGCGTCACCGCCAGCCGTGACAGGGCTCCCGCGCCGACCAGCCGGTGCGCGGTGGCGCGCGGCACCGAGACCACGACCAGCGCACCGTCCGCCGAGCCGCCGTCCGCCGAGCCGCCGTCCGCGGGCTCCGGCACCTTCGTCACCCGTGCTCCACGGGCGACCACGGAGGCCTCGCCCGCGCCGCCGTCCCCGGCCGCGACGACGTCGACCCGGTCGCCCGGCCTGAGCAGCCGCACCGCGGCGGCGTCGGCGATCCGGACCGGCGCCGCCACCAGCTCCGCCCCGTGCCGTTTCCGTACCGGCTCGGTCACCGGGTGCCCGCGCGCCCGCTGGGCGTCCTGCCCGCCGGCCCCCGCGTGGGGGCCCGCCGCGACCAGTGCCGCGGCGGTGACGGCGAGCCCCGCGGCCACGGCGCGTCGCCGGTGCCGCACGAGGCGGTTCAGCTGTTGCCGCCCGCCGCGCACCCGGACGGGGGCGAAGTGCGGCACCTCGCACGTGGGGGGTGCGTCGGTGCCGAGGGGAAGCGGGAAGGGGACGGCGGAACGGGACACGGTGACCACCACCTGTGACGAGGGATCGGCTTGCGGTCCACGATGAGGCATCTCGCCGTCATCCGCCGGAGCCCGTGGACCACCCGCCGGTTGTGGACAACTCCCTCACCCGAACAGGACGTTCCGGCCCCCCGGACGCCTACCTGCTGCCCGGCCCCCTGATACCGCCCGACCCCGTACCCTCCGCCCGACCCCGTGCCCTCCGCCCGACCCCGAGCCTTCCGCCCGATCCCGAGC
>NZ_JAGMUE010001582.1:0-546 GCF_019049165.1 Streptomyces sp. AC627_RSS907 | reverse complement strand
GCTCAGGCCAGGTCGCGCTTGGCGGCGATCTTCGAGGACATGCCGAAGATCTCGATGAAGCCCTTGGACAGCGACTGGTCGAAGGTGTCGCCGGTGTCGTAGGTGGCGAGGTTGAAGTCGTACAGCGACTGCTCGGAGCGCCGTCCGGTGACGACCGCGCGGCCACCGTGCAGGGTCATCCGGATGTCGCCGGAGACCTGCTGGTTGGCCTCGGCGATGAAGCCGTCCAGGGCCCGCTTGAGCGGCGAGAACCACAGGCCGTCGTAGACCAGCTCGCTCCAGCGCTGCTCGACCTGCCGCTTGTAGCGGGCCAGTTCGCGCTCGACGGTGACGTTCTCCAGCTCCTGGTGGGCGGTGATCAGCGCGATGGCGCCGGGCGCCTCGTAGATCTCCCGGGACTTGATACCCACCAGACGGTCCTCGACCATGTCGATGCGGCCGATGCCCTGCGCGCCGGCCCGCTCGTTGAGCTGCTGGATGGCCTGCAGGACGGTGACGGGCTTGCCGTCGATGGCGACCGGCGCGCCCTCCTTGAAGGTGATGATC
>NZ_JAGMUE010001581.1:0-573 GCF_019049165.1 Streptomyces sp. AC627_RSS907 | reverse complement strand
CGTCCGGTTGGCTAAAGTGAGAAGGGATGACCGGTCATTTGTCTCACCCGGCGCGCTCCGACGCCCGCGACAACCGAGCGCGCATGGTGGAGGCCGCCAGCGCGGTCTTCGGCGACGAGGGCCTGGGCGCGCCCATGCGCGAGGTCGCCCGGCGCGCCGGCGTCGGCCCGGCCACGCTCTACCGGCACTTCCCGACCAAGCGGGCGCTGATCGCGGAGACCTTCGCCGCGCAACGCCGGGCCTGCCACACCGCCGTCCGGGACGCCCTCGCGGACCCGGACCCGTGGCACGGCTTCCGGGAGCTGGTCGAGCGGATCTGCGAACTCCACGCGCACAGCCGGGGGTTCGCCGACGCCTTCATGACGGCCTTCCCGGAGGCCGCCGACTTCGCCGCCGACCGGGAGCACACGCTGCGCGCGGTGACCGAGGTCGCCCGCCGCGCCCAGCGGGCCGGGCGACTGCGCCCCGACTTCGTCGTCGACGACCTGGTCCTCATGCTCATGGCCCACCGGGGCGTCCAGGACGCGCCGCCCGCCACCCGCCTCGCGGCCTCCCGCCGCTTCGCCGCCTACC
>NZ_JAGMUE010001580.1:0-616 GCF_019049165.1 Streptomyces sp. AC627_RSS907 | reverse complement strand
CCACGCGTGGGGGCGGTAGTACATGAACTCGTACTCCAGGTACCTGGAAAGAGGCCGGGACACGATGTGCACGCGTCCCTTGCTCTTTCCCTGGCGCCTTACCCGCTTCAGGTCCTCGGTGTACTCGCTCGCGTAGGTGCGCGGGTCGATGCGCTCTCCCGCCAGATAGGAGCGAAGCCTCTCTTCCGCCTGGGGAACCTTGTAGGCGGGCAGAGTTTCGAGCCGCCATGCCTCTCTTCGAAAGTCGCGGAACTTCTCCTGCCACGCTTCACCCGTCAAGAGCACGAACGGCCTCCCTGAGCACCGATTCCGGGATTTCCACCAGAGCCTCGCCTCGCGGGGTCTGGAAGGCGAAGGAGACGTTGCCCTGAACGAGAAGGGAGCCGCCTGCGGCTCGATAGACGTTGGGGCAGTCGTTGTCCTCGCACTCCCCGTTCCCGTTTCCGGTCAGCCGGGTCAGTTCCTCGCGCGCCATGCTGAAACCCCCTTGCGCATGGCCCCGGTTGGGGCCCTTGCGACGACGCTACGGGCGGGGGGTCGTGGCCGTCCACGCGAGAGGGCCGATATTCGCGTAGTCGGGTAAGGGGCCTGCCGTGCGGCTCGTAAGCCCTTGTCC
>NZ_JAGMUE010001579.1:0-543 GCF_019049165.1 Streptomyces sp. AC627_RSS907 | reverse complement strand
GCATGTCCTCGACCGGCAGGATCTTGGAGATGACGCCCTTGTTGCCGTGGCGGCCGGCGAGCTTGTCACCGTCGGTGATCTTGCGCTTCTGCGCCACGTAGACGCGGACGAGCTGGTTCACGCCGGGCGGCAGCTCGTCGCCCTCCTCGCGGTCGAAGACGCGGACGCCGATGACCTTGCCGATCTCGCCGTGCGGCACCTTGAGCGAGGTGTCACGGACCTCACGGGCCTTCTCGCCGAAGATCGCGCGCAGCAGCCGCTCCTCGGGGGTCAGCTCGGTCTCACCCTTGGGCGTGACCTTGCCGACGAGGATGTCGCCCGCGACGACCTCGGCACCGATGCGGATGATGCCGCGCTCGTCGAGGTCGGCCAGGACCTCCTCGGAGACGTTCGGGATATCCCGGGTGATCTCCTCGGGGCCGAGCTTGGTGTCCCGCGCGTCGACCTCGTGCTCCTCGATGTGGATCGAGGAGAGGACGTCGTCCTGGACCAGCCGCTGGCTGAGGATGATCGCGTCCTCGTAGTTGTGGCCCTCCCACGGCA
>NZ_JAGMUE010001578.1:0-633 GCF_019049165.1 Streptomyces sp. AC627_RSS907 | reverse complement strand
GGACCGCCCTGCGGGTGGTCTGGTCGACCTCGGTGACGGTGCCCGCGGCCTGGTTGTTGGCGAACAGCCGCCTGCCGTCCCTGGACTGCGCGGTGCCGAACACGCCGGCGCCGAGCGGCAGGCGGTGCGTCACCCGGAAGGTGCCCACGGCGATCCGGTCCACGACGCCGAGCGTGCTGTCCGAGACGATGAAGCTCCCACCGTCCGGGGCGAACAAAACGTTGCGCGGGGTGACGTAGCCGTTGATCCGCTTGATCGTGTGCCCGTCCCTCAGGTCGACGAGGCGCACGTGGTCGAAGCCGGAGGCCGTGACCACGGCCGTCCTCTCGTCGGGGCTGATCGCCATGGCGTTGTTGTTGATCGTGCCGTCGAACGGCATCCGCTTCCCGTCAACGAGACCGTCGTACGCACCGAATTCCGGTACGGCGCCATGCCTCGCCCCCGCCCCGTCCGCGCTCGCCGGGGTCAGCGTGACCGGCACCGCCAGGGCGGCGAGGGCGGTGGTGGCGAGCAGCGTGCGGCGCAGGGTGGTCCTGGTGTCTCTCGTACGGGCTGTCTCCGGGCGGACTGTCTCCATGTGGGCTGTCTCCATGCGGACTGTCTCCCTTGTTCGCGGTGTCCACGCGGGTGGAC
>NZ_JAGMUE010001577.1:0-553 GCF_019049165.1 Streptomyces sp. AC627_RSS907 | reverse complement strand
CGATCGCCACGTCCAGGCGCGAGGCGCCCTCGGCGACCGTGACCTGGCTGGTGTGCGTCTCGCCCTGCTTGATCGTGGGCCGCTCGGTGCGGGCGGAGCCCAGCGGGCCGCCCTGGAGCTTGCCGTCGATCGGGCCGAACCCGTTGCTGACCTTCCACTCCACCGGAGTGGCCTGGCCGACCTTCGCCTCCGCGAGGGTCTGCGTCTCGGGCGAGAAGGTGCTGCCCAGCGCGTTCACGGTGAGCTGGTACGGGTTGTCCAGGACCGGCGAGGTACGCCGCGACTCGACCTCGATCTCCCACACGCCCGGGATCGGGTTCGGGTAGGCGCGGCGGTCGGGCCGGCAGGTGTTGGCCGGGTTGTCGTAGTTCGGGTAGCAGGCGATCGACGAGGTCGAGTCGACCGGCACGCCGTACGGGTTGATCGCGACGAACCGGGTCTGGCTCTTGTCGCGCAGCCCGCCGAGCGCCACCTCAAGCGTCTTGGCGCCCTTGGGCACGTTCACGAAGTACGAGGTCGGCGCGTTGCGCTGGACCGAACCCGACTCCTTGAC
>NZ_JAGMUE010001576.1:0-561 GCF_019049165.1 Streptomyces sp. AC627_RSS907 | reverse complement strand
CACGTACCCCCATGCGTCGGACGACGTCGTCTCCGCCCTCCGTATCGCGGAAGGAAGCAGCGTTTCGTGAACACCTACATCGTCACCAGCGCGCCGCCCAACCCCAACGGGGACCTGCACCTGGGTCACATATCCGGTCCCTTCCTCGGCGCGGACGTGCTGAGCCGGCACCTGCGTCAGCGCGGCCACGAGGTGCGCTACGTCGGCTACTCGGACGAGCACTCCTGCTACGTGCCGCGCCGCGCCGCCGAGATCGGGTCCACTCCGCACGAGACCGCGTTGCTGTTCGGCAACCGGATGGAGGAGACCCTCTCGCTGGGCTCGATGCACCACGACTGGTTCACCCGTCCGCTGATGACGCCCAAGCACACCGAGATCGTCCAGAGCTTCTTCACCCGGCTCTGGGAGGCGGGCAAGCTCAAGGTCGTCGAGCTGCCGGTGTTCCACTGCCCTCGGTGCGAGCGCTACCTGTACGAGGCCGAGGTCCGCGGCGAGTGCCAGTTCTGCGCCGCGCCGTCGGACGGCATCTACTGCGAGGCGTGCGGCCTGGCCCAGGAGTCC
>NZ_JAGMUE010001575.1:0-659 GCF_019049165.1 Streptomyces sp. AC627_RSS907 | reverse complement strand
ACTGGGAGCTCTACCGCGCCGACCTGGACCCGCTGGCTCGCCACTACCCGGCCCGCCCGCACGACACCGGCCTGCACCTGTTGATCGGCGGCGTGGCGGACCGGGGCCGGGGCATCGGCACGGCCCTGCTCCGCGCGGTCGCCGACCTCGTGCTGGACCACCGGCCCGACTGCGGTCGCGTCGTCGCCGAACCCGACCTCCGTAACACCCCCTCCATCGCGGCCTTCCTCGGCGCCGGATTCCGCTTCGGCGCCGAGGTGGCCCTCCCCGGCAAACGCGCGGCCCTGATGGTTCGGGACCGGGCGCTACGCCACCTCCTGTGACCTCCGGCACCGAGGAGCCCACCATGCGACCTTCACCGCAGCCGCAGCCGCAGCCGCAATCGCGGTCCGCGCAGCCGCCCCGCCCCCGCCCGGCCTCGGGACCGCCTGGCCGGCCCGAACCGGCCCAGCTCGCGGCGTCACCGCAGGCCGACGCCTGGCAGCGCGCCGGCCGGCGCATGCTGGCCAAGATGCTCGCCGAGTTCGCCTACGAGGGCGTGCTGACCCCCGAGCCCGACACCGAGGCCCCCGCCCCGCCCCCCGCCGAAGCGGAGCCGGTCGCGTATCGCCTCCCGGAGGTAGACGGCGTGACCTATCGCTTCCGCGCCCGCCGCGGCG
>NZ_JAGMUE010001574.1:0-563 GCF_019049165.1 Streptomyces sp. AC627_RSS907 | reverse complement strand
GGGTGGCTGGGCGCTGGGCGCGGGCGGCCTGCGTTCGACGTCCACAGCTCGTGTCTCGTCCGGCGGGGGCAGGTCCGTCCCCGTGCGCCCGGCTCGACCGCCGGGCCCCTGGGTGCCCGCGCGGCTCATGCGCCAGCCTCCTGCCCCGGCCCGCGCGGCGTGCTGCTGCCCGCGGCGCCCTCCTGTTCGAGGTGGGTCTGGTGCGAGCGCGCCTCGTGCAACTGGTGCTGGTGCTCCACGGCGTCGAGCCGGTCCGCCTCCAGGAGTTCGTGGACGGAGTTCATCAGCGTCTCCATGTCGACCACGCCGGTGTACTCGCCGCGCCGCCCGGTGACCGGGACCCGGCCGGCGTTGTCGGTGAGCACCGCCTCCAGCGCGTCGCGCAGCGTGGCGTCCCGGGTCACCGTGTCGGCGACGAGCGTGCCGGCGCGGGCCAGCGATCCCTTGGCGCGGCTGAGGTCGCCTCGGCGCAGCCACTTGTACGGGCGCCGGTGCCGGTCGAGGAGCAGCACCTCGTTGATCGAGGCCGACCGGAACAGGTCGAAGATGGACTGCAACGGGTC
>NZ_JAGMUE010000159.1:0-660 GCF_019049165.1 Streptomyces sp. AC627_RSS907 | reverse complement strand
CTCCAGCGGGCCCGTCACGTCGAAGACCACGGCCGCGTTGGCGGGCGCCTTCGCGCGCTGCGCGACCACCCCGGGCAGGCCCTTGAGCAGCACGTCGCGGGTGATGTGCGCGCCGGGCGAGTCCAGGTTGCCGGGCTGGTCGAGGGCCCGGCGCAGGTCCTGTTCGTGCACCCACACGTCCAGGGCGCGGGTGGTCAGCGCCCGGGAGAGGGTGACCTCGCCGACCGGGCTGCGCACGAGGGTCTCCGGATCGCGCTTCTCGTTCCGCAACTGCCGCGAGCGGCGGATGATCGTGTACTCCAGTTCGGAGGTCATCTCGGGCGCGGTGTGGCAGCGCCGCACGTCGACCTGGACCTCCACGTACCGCGCGAACTCGCTGTTCACGTGGTAGAGATCGCGCGGCAGGCTGTGTATCGGGCGCGGGTCGCCGAGCATTTCGCACTCGAAGCCGATGACGTGTGAGACGACGTCACGCACCGACCATCCCGGGCACTCGGTGGCCCGGTTCCACTCCCCCTCGACGAGGGGGTTCACCAACTCGGATATCGCTTCGATGGAGTGCGTCCATGCGTCGATGGCAGGTTGCAGGCTGGGATGGACGGTCACGGGACCCCTCGGGCGGTTCGTACGCGGGCTGGGTGCTGTTTGGCAGTTAAGTTA
>NZ_JAGMUE010001573.1:0-587 GCF_019049165.1 Streptomyces sp. AC627_RSS907 | reverse complement strand
ATCCACAGCGGCAGGGCCACGGCGATCAGCGGTACGTACAGCAGCAGCACCGTGTTCAGGACGCTGATCACCACGTACGGGGCGTTCCGGAAGACCGACTTGCTGGCCGGCCTGCCGTCCGGGGAGGGCGGCGCCTTCGGGACCGGGGCCACGGCCGGCAGTCGGCGCAGGATGTAGGCGGCGACCAGGAAGGCGATGCCGTTCAGCGCGAACGCGGCGTAGTACGCGCCCTGTCGGTCGAAGAGCAGCACGAGGCCGCCGAGGCCGGCGCCGATCGTCATGCCCGCGTTGTAGCTGGACTGGACGAACGCCCGCACCCGGGTCACCTGGTCCTTGGGCACCAGGCCGGCGAGCAGCGCCTGTTCGGCGGCCGAGCCGCCGCGCTGGCTCACCGCGTACGCGCACGAGGCGATGATGAACGGCACGAAGGAGGTGATGAAGATGAAGGAGGCCACCGACAGGGCCGCGCAGACGAAGAGGGTGACCGATGTTCCCCGCGGGCCCACCCGGTCGGCCAGGTGGCCCAGCGGGACGCTCAGTACGAGGGCGGCCGACCAGCCGATGGTCAGGCCCAGGCTCATCTGGAA
>NZ_JAGMUE010001572.1:0-810 GCF_019049165.1 Streptomyces sp. AC627_RSS907 | reverse complement strand
GCGTGTGCACCGAGGCGTACGCGATGGCGAGCACCACCGCCACCGACGCGCCCTGGCTGATGCCGAGGATCCCGGGGTCGGCGATGGGGTTGCGGGTGATGCCCTGCATCACCGTGCCCGCCATGGCCAACGCGGCCCCCACCATCACCCCCACCACCGTGCGCGGCAGGCGCATCGAGCGGACCACCTCGGCCGCGTCGCTGCCGCCGCCGTGCAGCAGCGCGTCGAAGACCGCGGATGGCGCGATCTGGCGGCTGCCGATCGCGAGGCTGAGCAGCATGGCGAGCAGCAGGGCCAACACGGCGAGCGCCGTCCAGCCGATGCGGCGGCTGACCAGGGAGGCCCTGGCGCTGCTGGTCGGGACGGCTGACATCGTGCCCTTCACATCGCGCGCGGTGGGATGAGTGGATCTTGAGCAGGTGGTTAGGTCAGGCTAAGTGTAAGGGGCGGGGCGCGGCAGAATATCGACCATGTCTTCGCATCCGCACCAGCCCCCGCAGCCGTCACAGCACCCCCGGCCGGCCCCGCGCCGGGCCGATCCGCGGCCGGGCACCGGCGACGCGCCGCCCTTCCTGACGGTCGGCTTCGACCTCGACATGACCCTGATCGACTCCCGACCTGGCATCAAGGCCGCGTACCAGGCGCTCGCGGCAGAGACCGGCACCTTCATCGACGCGGACCTCGCCATCACCCGGCTCGGCCCGCCGCTCGAACAGGAGCTGGCGCACTGGTTCCCCGACGACCAGATCCAGCCAGTCGGTGATCGCTACCGCGCGCTGTATCCCACCCACGCCATCGCCCCCACCCCGG
>NZ_JAGMUE010001571.1:0-595 GCF_019049165.1 Streptomyces sp. AC627_RSS907 | reverse complement strand
ATGTGACGGCACGCACCTTTCAAAGTTCTGCGATCAAGAGAGTTTGGGTGTAGAATCTAAGGCATGCAGGGCGAGATGTCCTGCGAATCTCTAGCTGAACTACCTCAATCAACGACGATTCTTCAGGAGTGAGCTACCCCTTGTACACGATCGAGATGGCTTATGCCCGCATGCGTGAGCTGCAGGAGCTGGCCAACCGCTCGCGTGCTCAGCAGGCTGCGCAGCAGCAGCGCGAGACCTCGGCCAAGGCCCACAAGGGCCGGGCCAAGAAGCGCTGACCGCAGCCGCACCGCATCGACCTGATGCGGCCTGACGCCGAGCGTCAGGCTCGCGCACTCCGGCGCCCACGCGTCCCGCCGGAGCCGCGCCCTCAGCAGGACGCGTCACGGCGGCAGGGCACGGGGCAGCACCAACCCCCCGGCCTGCCGCTTCTCCATGTCCAGGGCCCGCCCCGCGACGCCCGTACGCGCCACCGGCGCACACGGGCTCGCACCGGCACCGGCGCGCCGATGCGGAGCTACCCCGCACGGCGCGAACCACTGGCACCACCGAGTTCCCCCTCCCATCGGCGGTACAGCGCGTGCGGCACCCCGGC
>NZ_JAGMUE010001570.1:0-546 GCF_019049165.1 Streptomyces sp. AC627_RSS907 | reverse complement strand
GACGAGCGCGTCCTGGTCACCACGCTCACCAAGAAGATGGCCGAGGATCTCACCGACTACATGGTCGAGCTGGGCATCCAGGTCCGGTACCTGCACAGCGACGTCGACACGCTGCGCCGCGTCGAGCTGCTGCGCGAACTGCGCGCCGGCGAGTACGACGTGCTGGTGGGCATCAACCTCCTGCGTGAGGGCCTCGACCTGCCGGAGGTCTCCCTGGTGGCCATCCTCGACGCCGACAAGGAGGGCTTCCTCCGCTCGGGGACGTCGCTGATCCAGACCATCGGCCGCGCGGCGCGCAACGTCTCGGGCCAGGTGCACATGTACGCCGACAAGGTCACCCGCGCCATGGCCATGGCCATCGAGGAGACCAACCGGCGCCGCGAGAAGCAGATCGCCTACAACACGGAGCGCGGCATCGACCCGCAGCCGCTCCGCAAGAAGATCAACGACATCGTCGCGACCATCGCCCGCGAGGAGGTCGACACCGAGGAACTGCTCGGCACCGGCTACCGCCAGCCCGACAAGGGCAAGGGCAAGGCCCCCGTG
>NZ_JAGMUE010001569.1:0-706 GCF_019049165.1 Streptomyces sp. AC627_RSS907 | reverse complement strand
CGGCTGCCCCGGTCCACGGCCAGGTCGACGCCGTCCAGCACGCGGCGCTGCCCGTACGCCTTGACCAGGCTGACCGCGCCGAGCGGCATCCGGCCGCACGGGGCCGGCTCCGGCAGCCGGAACCTGGCCACCTTCTCGCGCCGGCGGGCCGGTTCGAGGTCGGCGAGCATCCGGTCGGCGCGGCGGGCCATGTTCCTGGCGGCCACCGCCGTCGCCACCCGGGCCCGCATCCGGTCCGCCTGCGCGTGCAGGGTGGCCGCCTTGCGTTCGGCGTTCGCCCGCTCCCGGCCGCGCCGCCGCTCCTCGGCCTCCCGCTGCGTGAGATAGGTCCGCCACCCGGTGTTGTGCACGCTCAGGCTGGCGCTGTCCGGGTCGAGGTGGAAGACCCGGTTGACGGTGTCGGAGATCAACCCGGTGTCGTGGCTGATCAGTACGAGGCCGCCCTGGTGCGCCGCGAGGAAGGAGCGCAGCCAGGCGACGGAGTCGGCGTCCAGGTGGTTGGTCGGCTCGTCGAGCAGCAGCGTGCCCCGCCCGGCGAACAGGATGCGGGCCAGCTCGACACGGCGCCGCTGGCCGCCGGAGAGTTCGCCGACGGGCCGGCCCATGGCGTCGTCGGGCAGCCCGAGGCCGGCCGCGACCCGGGCCGCCTCCGCCTCGGCCGCGTACCCGCCGCTCGCCTGGAACTCGTCCTCGGCCCGCGCGTACG
>NZ_JAGMUE010001568.1:0-543 GCF_019049165.1 Streptomyces sp. AC627_RSS907 | reverse complement strand
TGACCACCGCGTCCTCCTCGTCGAGGACGACCGCGGAGGACCGCAGCACGGAGAGCACGGTGTCGACACCGGGCGGCAGCGCGGCGTCGGTATGGAGTGAGGAGCGCGTGGGCTTCGCCTGGTCGCGCTCGCTCCAGCGGAACGCCAGCATGGCGATGACGCCGGTGCAGAGCCCGGCGATCGCTGCCACAGCGGCGATTGCCGCGTCCACGTTCATGGCTCCAGGTTAGGCGCCTGTTCGGCCCCCTCCACAGCCGAATGGGGGTCGACCAGGTGAGACGTTGCCGATAGTTCACCACGAGGACGTGACCGGTTCACTATCGAGGCTTCAGGTCGGGACGTACGACACCGCTCGGACCACGAGGGTTGCCGAGAGTTCACCGTTAGGTCGTGATGGGTTTACTTGGCGGGCCGGAACCAGACTCGTTTCGGCCACACCGTGGGAGCGTGGGGCTGACAGCCCTACGGGACCCCCAGCGAGAGAAGGTAAGTGATGCGGGACGCGTACCACGAGGAGCTCGATTCGATCGGTGAAAGTCTGGT
>NZ_JAGMUE010001567.1:0-695 GCF_019049165.1 Streptomyces sp. AC627_RSS907 | reverse complement strand
CGGCAAGGACACCCGCGGCATCTTCCGGGTGCACCAGTTCGACAAGGTCGAGATGTTCTCCTACGTCGCGCCGGACGACGCCGAGGCCGAGCACCAGCGGCTGCTCGACTGGGAGAAGCAGTGGCTGACCGGGCTTGAGCTGCCGTTCCAGGTGATCGACGTGGCCACCGGGGACCTCGGCGCCTCGGCCTCGCGCAAGTACGACTGCGAGGCGTGGATTCCGAGCCAGGGCAAGTACCGCGAGCTGACCTCCGCGTCGAACTGCGACGAGTTCCAGGCCCGCCGCCTCGCGGTGCGGATGCGCGACGGCAAGCACGTGAAGCCGCTGGCCACGCTGAACGGCACGCTGTGCGCCGTGCCCCGCACCATCGTCGCGATCTTCGAGAACCACCAGCGCCCGGACGGCTCGGTCGCCGTCCCGCCGGTGCTGCGCCCCTACCTCGGTGGGCGCGAGGTGCTCGAGCCGGTCGCCCGGTGAGCGCCGCGCCCGCGTCACCCCTTCCGTACCAGCTCATAGCGACCGACCTCGACGGCACGCTGCTGCGCTCCGACCACACCATCTCGGAGCGCACCCGCGCGGCGCTCAAGCGCGCCACGGCGGCGGGCGCCCTGCACATCGTGGTCACCGGCCGCGCCGTGCGCTGGACCCGGCACATACTGGACGACCTCGGCTACCAGGGCCTCGCGGTGTGCGG
>NZ_JAGMUE010001566.1:732-1112 GCF_019049165.1 Streptomyces sp. AC627_RSS907 | reverse complement strand
TCTCCCGGCCCGGCGGCGAGGTCATCGCCCAGTACTACGCCTTCCTGCGCCTGGGCCGGGCCGGCTACCGCCGCGTCCAGCAGGCGTGCGCCGACACCGCCCGGTACCTCGCGGCCCAGGTACGCCAGATGGGTCCGTTCACCCTCCTGTACGACGGCGAGGGCGCGCTGCCCGCCGTCTCGTACACGCTCACCGACCCGCGTGGGGCGGGCTTCAGCCTGTACGACCTGTCGGACCAACTCCGCATGCGCGGCTGGCAGGTCCCCGCGTACCCGCTCCCCGCCGACCGGCACGACACGGTCGTGCACCGGGTGCTGATCCGGCACGGCGTCGGCCGTGACGAGATCGCCCTGCTCGCCGACGACCTGCGGCAGGCTCTG
>NZ_JAGMUE010001566.1:0-679 GCF_019049165.1 Streptomyces sp. AC627_RSS907 | reverse complement strand
CGCCGAGCGCACCGGCTTCCACCACTGAGCGGCGGGGCGGCGCCCGGGCGGGCTCAGCCCTCTGTCCTGGGGCGGTCCTTCTCGGCACTGCTCTCCAGCCAGGTCCGGGCGGGCTCCGCGGCCCTGGTGGTGTCCACGGTGAGCTGGAGACGGGTGCCGCCGTGCGGGTCGACCGGGAAGCTGCGCTGCTCGGTGGAGGTGAAGCAGCGCCGGAGGACCTCCGCCACCTGGCGGGCGACATCGGGCGTGGACGCCACGATGCTGATGTCGGCGTGCCCGGCGTCGGGCAGGCGGTCCGGGGCGTTCATGAAGGTCTCCGAAGGGTCGCGGGCATGGGGCGGGGGGCAGGCGTCGTGGGCCGCTCGGTCGCTCTCCGCCTGTGGCGCTCTCCACCGCGCGTGGGGCGCGCACGGCCGTGGTCCCGGCGTCGTCATCCACCGTCCACGGTAAACCACGGTGATCTAGGCCGAGTGAGTCCGCGTGTCGCCGCTGGTGCCACGCGGTACCCGCGCGGGCGCGCCGCCGCTGGACGCCCGGCGGGCCGGTCACCGGCGTCGGAGTGCGGGGCGTGGCCTCGGGAGTACGGTGAAGAGGCGAGGTCAGACCCTTCGAGGACGTCGCCGACACGCCGGTGTGAGCGGCGGAGGGCCGCCGAACCCACAGGGGGTGAGGACACCAT
>NZ_JAGMUE010001565.1:0-546 GCF_019049165.1 Streptomyces sp. AC627_RSS907 | reverse complement strand
GCTGTGGCTCGGCTCGGTGAAGTCCAACATCGGGCACGCGCAGGCCGCCGCCGGAGCCGCCGGAGTGATCAAGATGGTGCAGGCGCTACGGCACGGGCTGCTGCCCAAGACGCTGCACGTCGCACAGGCGACGCCCGAGGTGGACTGGTCCACCGGCGCCGTCGCCCTGCTCACCGACCACACCGACTGGCCGGCCACCGACCGCCCGCGCCGCGCCGCCGTCTCCTCCTTCGGCCTGAGCGGCACCAACGCCCACGTCGTACTGGAGCAGGCCCCGGACGCGCCCGCCGCGCCCGCCCCTGCGCCGGCGCCGGCGTCCGAGGGGGCGCCGCTGCCCTGGTTGCTGTCCGCCAAGAGCCCCGCCGCCCTGCGCGGCCAGGCCGAGCGACTGCTTGAGGCACTGGCGGCCCGCCCCGACCTGGCCGCCGCCGACGTGGCCCACTCGCTCGCCACGGAGCGGGCCCACTTCGCGCACCGCGCCGCCGTCATCGGCACCGACCGGGCCACCCTCACCGCCGCCCTGACCGCCCTCGCCCACCAACAACC
>NZ_JAGMUE010001564.1:0-566 GCF_019049165.1 Streptomyces sp. AC627_RSS907 | reverse complement strand
GTGTTGGAGACCATCGTGATGCGGCCGATGGCGAACTCGGTTCCGGGCGCGTAGTGGTCGCGCGACGCCCGCCGCGAGAGGTGGTCGCCGATCTCGGGTCCCGGCAGGCCGGGGTAGGTGGTCATGCCGTGCCGGACGGTGTGGCTGAGTTCCACGAACCGGCGCTCCCCGGCCCGGCCCGCGCCCGTGGCCCCGCGCGCGTCGGCCGCGGTCCGCAGCCCCCGGTGCGGCTCGCGCACCGCCTCGCGTCCGCTGATCCGCACCTCGGCCACCATCAGCAGGCCGAGTTCGCGGACGAACAGGTCAGCCAGTGCCCGGTCGTCGATGTCCGGCGCCGGGACGTCCAACAGGAAACCCCGCGTCTGGAGGCCGCCCCCGTTACCGAAGGACACCTCGGCGTCGAACCGTACTCGCCACTGCTCAGCGCTCTCATCCATGATCCGATCCTCCGTGCGGGGCGGCGCGCGGACAAGCGTGTTTCCGGTACTCGCCGCCGCACCGGCCGCGTCCGGGGGCGGTGGGCGCGAGGGCGCCCACCGCCCCGCCCTGCCGTGGCTCCCTCTTTC
>NZ_JAGMUE010000158.1:0-12723 GCF_019049165.1 Streptomyces sp. AC627_RSS907 | reverse complement strand
CCCCCCACCCGCGCCCCGGCTCGCGCCGCGAGGACGACGGCGAGCGCGCCCGACGACGCCACGACCCCCGAGAACTGATGGACCAGGAGGATCGCCGCCCACAGCGCCCCGCACCCGAGCCAGACCCCCCACCCGGCCGGCCGCCCGCCGCCCCCGCGCGCCGCGCGCGCCAGCCACGCCCAGAGGTGGAAGGCGAGACCGAGGGCGAGAACACTCGGGTACGCCACCGTCAGCGCGAGCGAGTGGAGCCCGAGGAAGCCGCTCCAGGCGAGCGGGGCCGTGCCCCACAGCAGCCACAGGCACAGCAGCGCGAGCGGCGGCGCCGCCGGACGTGCGGTCAGGGTGCGGACGTACCGCCACACGCCCGTCACGAGCACTCCGAGCGCGATCAGCGCCCCGATCCGCAGCACGACGAAGACGGAGAACCCGGTCGCCCTGGCCACGCAGCCGAGCAGCACCGTCCACGGCGAGTAGTACGGGCTCGGAGTGTCCGCGTCGACGAGCGGGTTGCCGGGGTCGGTAAGGCTGTGCCGCAGGCGTTCGACGGTGGCCGCGTGGATGCCGAGGTCACCGATCCAGGGCAGCCGGACGATCACCAGGAGCAGCAGAAGGAGCAGGAGGAGCAGAAGGAGCAGGAGCAGGCCGAGCGCGGCGGTCGCGGCGGGGACGACGACCGCTCGCGGCGGCACGGCACGCGTCATCGTCCCGGGACGCTCCCTCACACGGGCACTTTATCGCCTATATCCACACAAACCAGACATGCGCCGCCGCCCGGACATGAAGGCGCCCCGGGCCACGACGGCCCGGGGCGCCCCGCCGACCACGCCACGCCTGGCGTCAGACGGTCATGAGTGCGAACGCAGCAGCGTCCGCATCGTCCGCATCGCCACCGACAGGTTGGACAGGTCGAAGGAGTCCGAACTGCGGATCTCCTCCAGCGTGGCGCGGGCCCGGCCGAGGATCGCCGCGTTCTTCCGCTCCCACGCCTCGAACCGCTGCTCGGGCGTCGACGTGCCGTCGCCCGCCGCCAGCACATCGGCGGTGAGCGCCGCGTGCGCCGCGTAGAGGTCCTCGCGGATCGCCGCGCGGGCCATGGACTGCCAGCGGTCGGCGCGGGGCAGATCGCTGATCCGGTCCATCAGCTGGGTGACGTTCAGCCGGTCGGCGAGGTCGTAGTACACCTCGGCGACGTCCAGCGGCTCCCTGCCCATGCGGTCGGCCACCGACACGATGTCCAGCGTCGGGAAGGCCGAGGAGAACCCCGCCACCCGGGTGGCCGGCTCGTCCGGGACGCCGGCGGCGGTCAGCTCGTCGTAGATGTGCTGGTACCACTCCGCGTCCGCGCCACGCAGCAGCTTCGGCATCTGAGACCAGACCTGCTCGACGCGCTCGGCGAAGAAGTCGACCGTCTCGGCGAGCTCCAGCGGCTGCGGCCGGTTGTTGAGCAGCCAGCGCGTGCCGCGCTCGACCAGGCGGCGCGAGTGCAGCCGGATACGGGTCTGCACGGCGGCCTCGACCTTGGTGTCCAGCGCCTCCACCGCGTCCCACACCGGGGCGGCGCGGAAGATCGCCCGGGCCGCGGTCTGCGCCCGCACGATCTCCTCCAGCGACGCGCCGGTCTCCTCGCGCATCCGGTGCAGATACGTCGTACCGCCCGTGTTGACCGTGTCGTTGACCAGGACGGTCGTCGTGATCTCACGGCGCAGCGGGTGGTTCTCGACCCGGTCGAGGAACTGCTCGCGCAGCGCCGTCGGGAAGTAGGCGTGCAGCAGGCCCTTCAGATACGGGTCGTCGGGCAGCGAGGTGTGCAGCAGCTCCTCGGCGACCGTGATCTTCGTGTAGGCCAGCAGCACGGCCGTCTCCGGGCCGGTCAGCCCGTGTCCGGCGCCGAGGCGTTCGCGGATCTGGCGGTCGGTGGGCAGGAACTCCAGGGCCCGGTTGAGGTGGCCCTCCCTGACCAGGTGGCGCATGAAGCGCTGCTGGGCGTGGAGCATGTCCTTGGACTGGGCCAGCGCGTTGGCGATCGCCGTGTTCTGCGCGTAGTTGTTGCGCAGGACCAGCGCTCCGACCTCGTCGGTCATCTCGGCGAGCAGCTTGTTGCGCTGCTTGACGGTCAGGTCGCCGTCCCGGACCAGACCGTTGAGCAGGATCTTGATGTTCACCTCGTGGTCGGAGGTGTCCACACCCGCGCTGTTGTCGATGGCGTCGGTGTTGATCCTGCCGCCGTTGCGGGCGAACTCGATGCGGCCGAGCTGGGTCAGGCCCAGGTTGCCGCCCTCGCCGACGACCTGGACCCGCAGGTCCTTGCCGTCGACGCGGATGGCGTCGTTGGCCTTGTCGCCCACGTCGCCGTTGGACTCGGTGGACGCCTTCACGTACGTGCCGATGCCGCCGTTCCACAGCAGGTCCACCGGCGCCGAGAGGATCGCCTTCATCAGGTCGGCCGGGGTCATCTTGGTGACGCCAGCCTCGATGCCGAGGGCCTCGCGGATGTGCGCGTTGACCGGGATCGACTTGGCGGTGCGCGGGAACACACCGCCGCCCGCCGAGAGCAGCTCGGTGTTGTAGTCGGCCCATGACGAGCGCGGCAGCTCGAACAGCCGGCGGCGCTCGGCGTACGAGGTGGCCGCGTCCGGGGCCGGGTCGACGAAGATGTGCCGGTGGTCGAAGGCCGCGACCAGGCGGATGTGCTCGCTGAGCAGCATGCCGTTGCCGAACACGTCACCGGACATGTCACCGATGCCGACGGCGGTGAAGTCCTGGGTCTGGGTGTCCACGCCCAGCTCCCGGAAGTGCCGCTTGACGGACTCCCAGGCGCCGCGGGCGGTGATGCCCATGCCCTTGTGGTCGTAGCCCGCCGAGCCGCCGGAGGCGAAGGCGTCACCGAGCCAGAAGTTGTAGGACTCGGCGACCTCGTTGGCGATGTCCGAGAACTTCGCGGTGCCCTTGTCGGCGGCGACGACGAGGTAGGTGTCGTCCTCGTCGTGCCGGACGACGTCCACCGGGGGCACGACCTCGCCGGCCACCATGTTGTCGGTGATGTCGAGCAGCGCCGAGATGAACGTCCGGTAGCTGGCGACGCCCTCGGCCATCCAGGCGTCGCGGTCGACGTTCGGGTCGGGCAGCTGCTTGGCGACGAAGCCGCCCTTGGCGCCGACCGGCACGATGACGGTGTTCTTCACCATCTGTGCCTTGACCAGGCCCAGGATCTCGGTACGGAAGTCCTCCCGGCGGTCCGACCAGCGCAGACCACCGCGCGCGACCTTGCCGAAGCGCAGGTGCACGCCCTCCACGCGCGGCGAGTAGACCCAGATCTCGAACGCCGGACGCGGCGCGGGCAGGTCGGGGATGGCCTGCGGGTCGAACTTCATGGAGACGTAGTCGTGCGGCCCGCCGCTGCTCGCCTTCTGGAAGAAGTTCGTCCGCAGCGTCGCCTTGATCACGGTGAGGAAGGACCGCAGGATCCGGTCCTCGTCGAGGCTCGCGACCTGGTCGAGGGCGGCGTCCACCTCTTCGAGCAGGGCGTCGACGATCTCGTGCCCGGCACGCTGCCGCGCGGGGGCCATGCGCGCCTCGAAAAGGGAGACGAGCAGGCGCGTGGTGTGGACGTTGTTGCGGAGGGTGTCCTCCATGTAGTCCTGGCTGAACGTCGAGCCCGCCTGACGCAGGTACTTCGCGTACGCCCGCAGCACCATCGCCTGCCGCCAGGTCAGCCCGGCGCTCAGCACGAGGGCGTTGAAGCCGTCGTTCTCCGCCTTGCCGTTCCAGGTGGCGGCGAAGGCCTCCTGGAAGCGCTCGCGGGCGTCGTCGCCGAGGTAGTCGGCGCCACCGGCCACCGACGCCGGCATGCGCAGGCCGAAGTCGTAGATCCAGGCCGTCGTGCGGTCCGCGCAGCGCAGCTCGTAGGGCCGCTCGTCGGTGACCTCGACGCCGAGCCGGCTGAGCACCGGCAGCACGGCCGACAGGGAGACCGAGCCGCCCTTCTGGTAGATCTTGAACCGGCGCTCCCCGGGCGCGGCACCCACCGGCTCGTAGAGGCTCAGCTCGAAGGTCTTGTCCTCCGCGAGCCGTTCCAGGTGGCCGAGGTCGGCCACCGCGGAGCGCGGGCCGTGGTCGGCCTTGTAGCCCTCCGGGAAGGCGCTCGCGTACCGCCGCAGCAGCTCGGCGGACCGCTCCTCGCCGAACTCCGCGTTCAGCGCCTCGGCGAACCCGTCGGCCCAGGAACGGGCCGCCTCGACGAGCCGGGCCTCGATGCGCTCCTTGTCGGCGTCGGACAGCTGCGGCAGCTCGGTGCCCTGCGGGACCCGGACCACGAAGTGCAGCCGGGACAGGATCGACTCGGTGTTCCAGGCCGTGAAGTCGACGCTGGTGCCGCCGAGCTCCTCCTTCAGGATGTCGATGATCCGCAGCCGGACACCGGTGGTGTAGCGGTCGCGGGGGAGGTAGACGAGGGCCGAGTAGTAACGGCCGTACTCGTCCTGGCGCAGGTAGAGGCGCAGGCGGCGCCGTTCCTGGAGGTAGAGCACGGAGGTGACGATGGACTGCAGCTCGTCTGCCGGGGTCTGGAACAGCTCGTCGCGCGGGTACGTCTCCAGGATCTGCAGCAGGTCCCGCCCGTCGTGGCTGTTGGGCGAGAAGCCGGCCCGCTCCAGCACCTCCTCCACCTTGCGCCGGATCACCGGCACCCGGCGGACGGACTCGGTGTAGGCGGCCGAGGAGAACAGACCGAGGAAGCGCCGCTCGCCGACGACGTTGCCCTGCGCGTCGAACTTCTTGACGCCGATGTAGTCGAGGTACGAGGGCCGGTGCACGGTGGCCCGGCTGTTGGCCTTGGTCAGCACCAGCAGCCGGTGCTCGCGGGCCTTGGCGCGGGCGTCGGCGGGCAGCCGCTCGAAGGACGGGCTGACGGGGTGGCTCTCGTCGGACGCGTGGTGCGGGTCGGAGCGCAGGATGCCGAGGCCGGTGCCGGCCACGGCGCCGAGGGAGTCGTCGCCGCGCAGCTGGTACTCGCGGTAGCCGAGGAAGGTGAAGTGGTCGTCGGCCAGCCAGCGCAGCAGCTCGCGGGCCTCCTCCAGCTCCCGCGGGGGCAGGTCGTCGGGGGCAGGCTCCTGCGGCAGCTCCTCCGCGATGCGGATGGCCGCGTCCCGCATCTTGCCCCAGTCCTCGACGGTCTCGCGGACGTCGTTCAGGACGCGCAGCAGGTCGGCGGTGATCTGCTTGAGGTCGCCGCGGTCGGTCTCCCGGTCGATCTCGACGTGGATCCAGGACTCGACGTGCGCGTCGTGCGGCAGGTCGTCGGAGGGCCCGCCGGCGAGCACCTCGATGAGCTTGCCGGTGACGTCGCGCCGCACCACGATCAGCGGATGGACGACGACGTGGATGCCGCGGCCCTGCCGGGTCAGTTCGTTGGTCACTGAGTCGACGAGGAAGGGCATGTCGTCCGTGACCACCTCGACGACGGAGTGGCTGCACGTCCAGCCGTTCTCCTCGACCGTCGGGGTGTGCACCCGCACGTTCGCCGTGCCCTGGGGGCGGTTCTCGGCCAGCCGGTAGTGCGAGACGGCGGCCCCGAAGACGTCGACCGGGTCGCGGTCGGCCAGGTCCTCCGGGGCGGTGTGGCGGTAGTAACGCCGGAGGAACGCGAACACGGATGCCTGGTCGGGGGCGCCCGGGGTGCCCGGGGTCTCCGGAGTTCCCTCGCCCGTCGTCCCAGTCGGTAGGTGCCCCCCGACCGGGCTGTTCTCAGCTACCCGCGCAGCCCTTTCGAGCAGCTCGGCCTTGGCTTCGTCCAGCTTGGTCTGCATTGTCCTCTGGCTCCTGTCGCGCGCCGTTGCGTGACGTAGAAGGAAGTACGGTCTCCTGCCTTCCGACGTGACGCCGAGACGCGGGGTGTCCGGTCTGTTCCGACGCTATGCCGCAAGGTGAGAGGAGCGGGGGCATATCGGCCAATGTCGCCACGCCCGCCAGATGTGACGTCGCTCTCGCCGTCACCGTCCGGGGAGTGCGCGGCGCCGTCCCGGGGGCCTCCGGCGCCCCGTCCCGCCCGCGAAGACCAGCGATCGCCGCCCGGACACGGATGTCGTCCGTGTGTACCGGGCGCAGAGCAGGGGCACCGATGCCCCCGCGAGCTATCGCGCTGATCACGCCACAAGGCTATCGCCCCTCGCGGGGACTCCGTCACGAGCCGCATCTGTACAAAACCGGGGCCGGAACTTGGACACTCCGCACAGAATCGTACCGACACCACCCAGGCCGCGGACCGTCGCGTCCCGGCCGCCACGGGCACCGGCACCGGCGCCGGGCGCCACCGCCGACCGCCGGGTGGCTCACGCCGCCAACCGCTCCGCCTCCGCGACGGCCTCCCCCAGCGTGTCCACCACCGGCACCCCGGCCCCCTCCAGACTGGACCGGCTGTGCGAGCCCCCGGTGTAGAGCACCGCCCGCGCCCCCACGTGCCGCGCGGCCAGCGCGTCGTCGGCGGCGTCCCCGATCACCACCGTACGAGCCGGCTGCACGCCGGCCAGCGCCAGCTCCCCGAGGTGTCGCACCATGTGCTCGGCCTTGCTGCCCCCGGACGGCCCGGTCCGCCCGTCGACGCGTATGAAGTGCGTCTCGATCCCGAAGCCCTTGACCAGCGGGACGAGCTCGTCGTGGTGGTACATGCTGAGGATCGACTGGCTGCGCCCCGCCGACCGCCAGCCCGCGAGCAGCTCCGTCGCACCCTCGGTGAGCGCGCACCGCCCCCGGTGCTCGGCGTAGTGGCGGTGGAAGGCCGCGTCCATGAGCTCCCACTCGGCGCCGGTGGGCATGCGCCCGATCAGCCGCTCGTAGAACTTCGGCACCGGCACGCAGTACAGCGACCGGTACTGCTCCAGCGTGATCGGCGCCAGCCCGAGCTCGGCGAACGCCGCGTTCGTCGCCTCGATGATCGCGTCGTTGTCATGGAACAGCGTCCCGTTCCAGTCCCAGACGATGTGTGCCCCTGCGTGCATCCCCATGCCGAAAACGTACCCGCCGCCACTGACAGTCACGACGCGGGCCGCGACGGCGGGGTGTCAGTCACCGGTCCCCATCAGATTCGGGATCTCCTGCGTGGCGTACCAGAGCAGCTCGTGGTCCTCCGCCCCGTCCACGACGAAGCGGGCGTCGTCGTCCCCGCCGTCCGCCGCGGCGAGCGCCTCGGCCGCGGCGGCCACGTCCTTCTCGGCGTCCGCGGAGTCGACGTGCACCGAGGCCGCCTTGGCCAGCGGCAGGGGCCCGGACACGCGCACCTCGCCCAGCGCCGCCGGATCGAGCCCCTGGCCCGGGTCGGCCGAGGCCGCGCCGTCGGGCACGTCGGCGGCGACCACGACCCGGCGCCGCGGGACACCGGCGTCGGCCGCCAGCAGCCGCAGCGAGGCCAGCGCGGCCCGGTTGAGGGCGGCGTACTCCAGTTCCTCGATGTCGTCCGAGACGTACCACTCGCGCAACGCCGGCGTCACGGCGTAGGCGACGAGCGGTCCGGTCCCCAGCGAGCCCGCCCGGTGGGCCTCGGCGAGGCCGGAAAGGGTCAGGGGGACGTAGACGCGCATGAGACCGCCGCTTTCGTGGTCGGGGGGCTCTCGCGGAGGACCCGGGAGAGCCTGAGGGGCCTTCAGGATACGTGCGGTGTCCCCTTTCGGGTCCCCACCCATGACGCCGGACACGTCCATCCACGGCCTCCGGATTCACCCGGTCCGCCCGCTCCGCCCCGGGCCTTCCGACCGCCTCGGCCACTCGGATAGGTGAACCTCCAGGGGGTCGCGACCCGGCCCCCCTCCGCCTTGCCCTCCCGGCCCGTCACCCCGTACAAGATCCCCGACCATGAAGTTACTGCCCGGTATTGCTCCGGGCCGCCGAACGGGGAACCCTCCATGCGCAAGGTCATGACCAGGACCCAGCTCCGCCCGATCCCCCGCACACCAGCCGCCGCCCTCGCACCCGTCCCCAAAGACACCACCGAGGTCCGCCGGGAGGGCCGCACGGACGGGTCCACGCAGGGGCGTGCGGAGGGGCTCAGGGAGGGGCCCGTGGCGGGGCTGTCACCGCTCGCCGCCGCACCGCCCCGCAGGCCCGGCGGGAGCATCGTGCGGGCCGCGGCGCCCGGTGGCCGTCCGCCGGGCTCGCCGGGCCGGTCCTCGCGAGGCCGTACGAGGCCGGCGGACACCCGGCCGCCCTCGGCCGGCCCGGGGCGCACCACCGGCCGTGGCCGCACCGGCGTGACGGGCTCCCGTGCGGTGACCGGCGCCCCCGTCCCGGGCCCGGGGGGAGCGCAGGCCGCCCCGGCCCCCGCAACGCCTCTCGTCCCCGCCCAGGCCCCGCGCCGCCCCCTCCCGCAGCTCCAGCCCACCGACCGCTTCGCCGAGCTCCTCCTCGGCGTGCTCAGCGGGCGGCGCCCCGTCCACTCGATGCTCCGGCACACCGCCGGCCGGGCTTACGACGAACTGGCCCGGCTCGCCGAACGCGGCCCCCTGCGCACCCGCGGCACCCTCCCCGTCGTCCGCGACATCGGCTACTTCGAGCCCCGCCCGGGCGCACTGGAGGTCTTCGCCCGCATCGGCGCGGGTGACCAGCTGCGCGCCATGGCCTTCCGCCTGGAACAGGGCCAGGACCTGCGCTGGCGCTGCACGGCGGTGGAACTGGGCGGTCCCCGCAGGCCCCACCCGGCCGACGACTGACCCACCCCACGCCACACCCGGCGAGCCGGCGAACCGGGGCGACGGGAGGCGGCCGACCGGGGCGCCGTGGAGCCGCGGACAGGCCGGAGGGCCGGCCATCCTCACGGGTGACCGGCCCTCCCATCGCCACGGCGCCCACCGGCACCGCGCCGTCACTTCTTGCGGCGGCGTCCGCCCTTCGCCTGCTTGCGGCGCTCCGCACGGGTGAGCCCGTCGGACGGGGTCTGCACGGGCTCGCCGTCGGTGGTGAACTCACCCTCGATGACACCGCCCTCGCCGTCCACCGTGGGCGCGGAGAAGTGCAGTTCCCTGCGCTGCGGGGCGTCGAGCCCCTTGGCCCGGATCTCGGGACGGGCGCCCGCCTGGGCCGGCACCGCGTCCTGCGGGCCCTTCTCCAGCGACGGCGCCGCTTCCGCGACCGGGACCTCCTCGACCTGCTGCTCGACCTGGACCTCCAGGTTGAACAGGTAGCCGACGGACTCCTCCTTGATGCCCTCCATCATGGCCTGGAACATGTCGAAGCCCTCGCGCTGGTACTCGACCAGCGGGTCCTTCTGCGCCATCGCGCGCAGGCCGATGCCCTCCTGGAGATAGTCCATCTCGTACAGGTGCTCGCGCCACTTGCGGTCCAGGACCGAGAGCACGACCCGGCGCTCCAGCTCACGCATGATCTCGGAGCCGAGCTGCGCCTCACGCGCCTCGTACTGCTCCAGGATGTCGTCCTTGATGGACTCGCCGATGTACTCGGCGGTCAGCCCGGCCCGGTCACCCGCCGCCTCCTCCAGCTCCTCGACGGTGACCTTCACCGGGTAGAGCTGCTTGAAGGCGCCCCACAGACGGTCGAGGTCCCAGTCCTCAGGGAAGCCCTCGGCGGTCTCGGCCTGCACGTACGCGTCGATCGTGTCGTTCATGAAGTGCTGGATCTGCTCCCGCAGGTCCTCGCCCTCCAGAACGCGGCGGCGCTCGCCGTAGATGACCTCGCGTTGCCGGTTGAGGACCTCGTCGTACTTCAGGACGTTCTTGCGGGTCTCGAAGTTCTGGGTCTCCACCTGCGACTGGGCGGACGCGATCGCGCGCGTGACCATCTTGTTCTCGATCGGCACGTCGTCCGGAACGTTCGCCATCGACATCACGCGCTCGACCATCTGGGCCTTGAAGAGGCGCATCAGGTCGTCACCCAGGGAGAGGTAGAACCGGGACTCGCCCGGGTCACCCTGACGGCCGCTGCGGCCACGCAGCTGGTTGTCGATACGACGCGACTCGTGCCGCTCGGTACCCAGCACGTACAGGCCGCCGAGCTTCTCGACCTCTTCCTTCTCGGCCTTGACCGCCAGTTCGGCCCGCTCGAGCGCGGCCGGCAGCGCGGTGGCCCACTCCTCGATGTGCTCCTCGGGGTCGAGGCCGCGCTGGCGCAGCTCCGCCTCGGCGAGGTCCTCCGGGTTGCCGCCGAGCTTGATGTCCGTACCACGTCCGGCCATGTTGGTGGCCACCGTCACGGCGCCCTTGCGACCCGCCTGGGCGACGATCGTCGCCTCCCGGTCGTGCTGCTTGGCGTTGAGCACCTCGTGCTGGACACCGCGCTTGCTGAGCTGCTGCGAGAGGTACTCGGACTTCTCGACCGAGGTGGTGCCGACGAGGATCGGCTGGCCCTTGCGGTGCTTCTCCTCGATGTCGTCGACGACCGCCTCGAACTTCGCGACCTCGGTGCGGTAGATCAGGTCCGACTGGTCCTTGCGGATCATCGGCCGGTTGGTCGGGATGGGCACCACGCCGAGCTTGTAGATCTGGTGGAACTCGGCGGCCTCGGTCATCGCCGTACCGGTCATGCCGGACAGGCCGGGCATCTTCTTGCCGTCGTGGTCCTCGCGCTTGTAGAGGCGGAAGAAGTTCTGGAGCGTGATCGTGGCGAGCGTCTGGTTCTCGTCCTTGATGTCCACCCCTTCCTTCGCCTCGATCGCCTGGTGCATGCCCTCGTTGTAACGGCGGCCGGCGAGGATACGGCCGGTGTGCTCGTCGACGATCATGACTTCGCCGTCGAGGACGACGTAGTCCTTGTCCTTCTTGAAGAGTTCCTTGGCCTTGATGGCGTTGTTCAGGTAGCCGACCAGCGGGGTGTTCACCGACTCGTAGAGGTTGTCGATGCCGAGCCAGTCCTCGACCTTGGCGACACCCGACTCGTGAATGGCGACGGTGCGCTTCTTCTCGTCGACCTCGTAGTCGCCGGTCTCCTCGATGCCCTTGAGGGTGTTGCCGGCCTCGCCCCTCTTCAGCCGCGTGACCAGCTTGGCGAAGTCGCCGTACCACTTGGTGGCCTGGTCGGCCGGACCGGAGATGATCAGCGGCGTACGGGCCTCGTCCACCAGGATGGAGTCGACCTCGTCGACGATGGCGAAGTTGTGGCCGCGCTGGACCAGCTCGTCCTTGGACCACGCCATGTTGTCGCGCAGGTAGTCGAAGCCGAACTCGTTGTTCGTGCCGTAGGTGATGTCGCAGCTGTACATCTCGCGGCGCTGGGCCGGCGTCTGGTTGGCGAGGATGCAGCCGACGCTCAGCCCGAGGAACTTGTGGACGCGGCCCATCATCTCGGAGTCGCGCTCGGCCAGGTAGTCGTTGACCGTGACGATGTGGACGCCCTTGCCGGAGAGGGCGTTCAGATAGGCCGGCAGCGTACCGACGAGGGTCTTGCCCTCACCGGTCTTCATCTCCGCCACGTACCCCAGGTGCAGGGCGGCGCCGCCCATGATCTGCACGTCGTAGTGGCGCTGGCCGAGGACGCGCTTGGCGGCCTCGCGGACGGTGGCGAAGGCCTCGGGCAGCAGGTCGTCCAGGCTCTCACCGTCGGCGTAGCGCTGCTTGTACTCGTCGGTGAGGGCTCGCAGCTCGGCGTCGGAGAGGTCGACGAAGTCCTCTTCGATGGAGTTGACCTGGTCCGCGATGCGGTGCAGCTTGCGCAGGATCTTGCCTTCGCCTGCACGCATGATCTTCGAGAGGACGGACACGGGGGGTGGTCTCCTTGCCGGTCGGGCCTGGGACGGTCGGTTTCCTGTGACGGACTGAGCAACGGCCATCGTATGCGAGGACCCCGCCGCCCCGGGAGGCCTGCCGCACGGGGACCGTGTCGGGGACCGTGTGCTCCTTCTTCCTGCTTCCGTCCTGCTGTCACGTGGTTCAACGCCCGGGCCCCCCGGATGGTGCCGCACGCCGCCGAAGAATCGCGCGCAACGTGACCGCGCGTGCACGCACGGCCGCGCGGCAAAAGGGTGGCGCCCGCCGCGGGCCACCACGCAGAATCAGCCGATGGAACCCGTCACGCTGACCACCGACCGTCTCGTCCTGCGCACGGTCGGCCCCCAGGACACCGAGGCCGTGTACGCCGCCGCGCAGGATCCCGACATCCAGCGCTGGACGACGGTCCCCTCTCCCTACCTCCCCGAGCACGCGCGGAGCTTCACGGAGCAGATGGTCCCCGCCGGCTGGGCGAACGACTCCATGTTCACCTTCGGCCTCTTCCTGCCCGCCGGCGACCTGGCCGGCGTGGTCGGCGTCACGATGGTCTCGCCGGGCGTCGGCGAGATCGGCTTCTGGGGCACCAAGGAGCACCGCGGCCGGGGCTACACGACCGAGGCCGCCGTCGCCGTCTCCCGCTGGGCCTTCACCCACCGGGCCGTCGACCGGATGGAGTGGCGCGCCGAGGTCGGCAACACGGCCTCCCGCGCGGTGGCCCAACGCGCGGGCTTCACCATGGAGGGCACGTTGCGCGCCGCGCTCGACCACAGGGGCGTACGCCGCGACTGCTGGATCGCCTCCCTCCTCCCCTCGGACGTGTCCCTCCCCTCGACAGCCCCCTACCTGCCGGCCCGCACCTGAACCACACCGGCCACCCGCCGACGTCCAGCCGTTCCCCACCCACACCCGGCCTGCCCGCCCCGTCCCCGGCCAGTCGTACCGCGCAGCCGCGGGGGCGTCCCGGGCACCGCCCCACCCCCGACCACCGCGGCCCACCCGCCCGCACCCCCCACTGTCAGAC
>NZ_JAGMUE010001563.1:0-553 GCF_019049165.1 Streptomyces sp. AC627_RSS907 | reverse complement strand
CTACTCTCCCGGCCGCTGATCGCGGCGGCGGCCCCGGTGCTGCGGATCTTCGGAATGCCCGGCAAGCTCGCCCGGCAGAACGCGGTGCGCAACCCGCGCCGCACGGCCGCCACGGCCTCCGCGCTGATGATCGGCCTGACCCTGATCACCGGCCTGACCGTGATCGCCGGTGGCATACAGAACGCCATCGACAAGATGGCCCGGGACTCGCTCAAGGCCGACTACATCGTCAGCATGGCCAGCATGACCCCGCTCGCCCCCGAGGTCGGCGAGAAGCTGGAGAAGCAGCCCGAGGTCGAGAAGTCCAGCCCGCTGCGGTTCTCGCCGTCCCGGGTCAACGGCAAGAAGACGGAGCTGGCCGGCGTCAACGGCAAGGCCATCGGCGACCTGACGAAGCTGGAGTTCACCGAGGGCTCCTTCGCCGGGCTCGGCGGCAACCGGGTCGTCGTCGACAAGGACCTCGCCGAGGACCGCGGCTGGAAGGTCGGCTCCTCGCTGCCCACGACCTTCGAGGACGGCAAGAAGAGCCACCTGGTGGTGTCGGGCATCTACG
>NZ_JAGMUE010001562.1:0-681 GCF_019049165.1 Streptomyces sp. AC627_RSS907 | reverse complement strand
AGAGAGAACTGTGTGAGTCGCGGGGAGAATTCTGGCGTGCGGATGAGGGCGGGGTGAAGGGGGGCTCTTCGGCGAGCGCGTCGATCGTACGGAGGAATCCGCATCCCGCCCTCGCTCATTTCCTCGTGCGGGTTCGCCAGGGGGAGACGTGGCCTTCTCCTCCGCCGCGACGGCGCCGCCCCTCGTCTCGCTGATCGCGACGAGGCTTCCACTTCGCGGCGGATCGGGACGTCGTGCCGGCCCTCCGTCGCGTGCGCTGGCGGCGGGGAGTCAGGCGCGCGACGCCGGCCGGTGCTGCTCGGCGGCCGTCGCGTCGGCTGGTGAGCGAGCTGCCAGACGGCCTCGCGCGTGACGCGATGTTCACGGCTCGGCGTCCCAGCGGGTCGCGGGTTGGCCGGCGAACCCGAATGGAGACAATGCGACCATCTTGCCGCGCGGTTACCCAATTCGCGCGGATAGGGAGGCAGTTGCTCCTCGCCCGCAGTTTATGTCTCCGACGTCAGCGGCAACGTCATCGGCCGTGCCCCCGCCAGCGCAATGCCCGTTTCGGCCCCGTACGGCGCCCGAAATAACGCGGACTGTGCCCGAGCGTCACCTCGCGAGAAAAGGGTGTTCGGTCGCCGAGTCTGCGCAGTCACGGCACTCTCCGGGGCTGAAGCGACAGGATGGGCGGATGTGGCT
>NZ_JAGMUE010001561.1:0-597 GCF_019049165.1 Streptomyces sp. AC627_RSS907 | reverse complement strand
ACGTCTTTCCGTGGGCGGAGCCGCTGCTGCCGTTCAACGACGTGACGGTTGATGAGTGACCGCGGCGACGGCAGGAACCGATACGGCAGGAACGGCAGGCACCCGATGACCGCGCGCATTCTCGTCGTGGACAACTACGACAGCTTCGTCTTCAACCTCGTCCAGTACCTCTACCAACTCGACGCCACCTGCGAGGTGCTGCGCAACGACGAGGTCGAGCCCGCGCACGCCGACGACGGCTTCGACGGGGTGCTGCTCTCCCCCGGGCCCGGCACCCCCGAGCAGGCGGGCGTCTGCGTGGACATGGTGCGGCACTGCGCGCGCACCGGCGTGCCCGTGTTCGGCGTGTGCCTGGGCATGCAGTCGATGGCCGTCGCGTACGGCGGCGTCGTCGGGCGCGCCCCCGAGCTGCTGCACGGCAAGACCTCCGCGGTCACCCACGACGGCGCCGGCGTCTTCAGCGGGCTGCCGTCCCCCTTCACCGCGACCCGCTACCACTCGCTTTCCGTCGAGAACGGCACCTTCCCCGCCGAGCTGGAGGCCACCGCCTGGACCGACGCCCCGGGCGAGGGCCCGGGTGGCGGCGCGGGCGCGGGC
>NZ_JAGMUE010001560.1:0-557 GCF_019049165.1 Streptomyces sp. AC627_RSS907 | reverse complement strand
GTCGAGCACGGGCCCGATGCGGTGATCGCCACCACCGCCGTCGGCTTCCGTTGCTGGACCGAGGCCGCCGATGGCTGGGGGCTGGGTGACGCGCTCCTCGACCGGTTCCGGGGCGCGGAGCTGTTGGCCCGGGGGCCCAAGGTGCGCGGCGCGATCCGCGCCGCCGGCCTGACCGAGGACTGGTCGCCCGCCTCCGAGTCGATGGCCGAGGTGCTCGACCGGTTGCTGGCCACGGGCGTGGCCGGGCGCCGGATCGCGGTGCAGTTGCACGGCGAGCCGCTCACGGAGTTCGTGGCGGCGCTGCGGGACGCGGGCGCCGACGTGCTCGGGGTGCCCGTCTACCGGTGGCTGCCGCCCGAGGACCCGGGCCCGCTCGACGGGCTGATCGACGCCTCGGTCGCCCGTACCGTGGACGCGATCACCTTCACCAGCGCGCCCGCGGCCACCAGCCTGCTGGACCGGGCCCGGGAGCGCGGCCTGCGCGAGGCGCTCGTCGACGCGCTGCGCCACGACGTGCTGGCGGCCTGCGTCGGCCCGGTCACCGCGCAGCCGCTGGC
>NZ_JAGMUE010001559.1:0-561 GCF_019049165.1 Streptomyces sp. AC627_RSS907 | reverse complement strand
CGCCCCGCCCGGCTCCGGGCCGCCCCAGCACCCGGCGAGCCCTCCCCCACTGGTCCGTAATGACCCGAATTGTTACCCAGGATTTCGTGATCAATCCCTAAAGCCGGGCACCTGAGCTGCCGAAGGATCACATGACCCTTCCCACCCGGAACGCCTCGCTTGTCCCCCGAGCACGGCGTCCGTTCTCGCCACTCCCTCAGGAGGCCTGGTGTCTGTTCTTCTAGAGCAACCTTCGAGCCTGGTCGCCTACCGCCCGAACAAGCCGACCGCCATGGTGGTCGTGGCCGACCCCCGAGTCCGTTCCACCGTCACCCGCCACCTGTGGGCGCTCGGAGTGCGTGACGTCATCGAGGCGTCGTCCATCGCGGAGGCCCGCCCCCGAGTCGGAAACCCGCGCGACATCTGCGTCGCCGACGTCCATCTCCCCGACGGCTCGGGGCTCACCCTGCTGTCCGAGACCCGCGCCGCCGGCTGGCCCAACGGCCTGGCCCTGTCCGCCGCCGACGACATCGGGGCCGTGCGCAACGCCCTCGCCGGAGGCGTCAAGGGGTACGTCGTCAC
>NZ_JAGMUE010001558.1:0-642 GCF_019049165.1 Streptomyces sp. AC627_RSS907 | reverse complement strand
CCCTGATGCTCGTCCACCTCTCGGACGACCACGAGCGCGCCAGCGTGGTCAGCCTGCCGCGCGACTCGTACGCCGAGATCCCCGCGTACACCGATCCGGCGACCGGCACCGTGCGCCGCGCCCACCCGCAGAAGATCAACGCGGCGTACGCGGAGGGCGGCGCGAGCCTGACCGTGCGCACCGTCGAGCACATGACGGGCGTGCACATCGACCACTACCTGGAGGTCGACTTCGCCAGCTTCATGCGGACCGTGGACGTGGTCGGCGGCGTCGAGGTGTGCACCGTACGGCCGCTGAAGGACCGGTACACCGGGCTCGACCTGGCCGCCGGGCGGCACACGCTGGTCGGTGGCGAGGCCCTGCAGTACGTGCGGTCGCGGCACGTGGACGGCGCCGCCGACCTGGGCCGGATGCAGCGTCAGCAGCGGTTCCTGGCCGCTCTCATCGACAAGGCGACCGCCAGCGGGGTGCTGCTCAACCCGGTCAAGTTCGCGAAGGTGGCCTCGTCCGTGCTCGGCTCGGTGCGTGCCGACCGGCAGTTGGGCAGCGCCGAACTCGTCAAGCTGGGCAAGGCCATGCGGGGCTTCTCGCCCGCTTCGTCGGAGTTCGCCTCGGTACCTGTCGGGGACGTCAGCTACTACG
>NZ_JAGMUE010001557.1:0-652 GCF_019049165.1 Streptomyces sp. AC627_RSS907 | reverse complement strand
CTGCTTTACCGTCGGGTGGTGGAACCACGGGTAGCCGCCGAAGATCTCGTCCGCCGACTCACCCGAAAGGGCCACCGTCGAGTGCTCGCGCACCGCCTTGAACAACAGGTACAGCGAGTTGTCCGCCTCGCCGAAGCCGAACGGCAGATCGCGGGCGGTGACCGTGGCCCGCCGCACCTCGGGGTTGGCCAACTCCTGGTGGTCGAGCCGGATGTCGTGGTGCACGGTCCCGACGTGCTCGACCACCTCGCGGGCGAACGGGGCGTCCTGCGAGCCGCGCAGCTCGTCGGGGCGGAACGCCTCGGGCTGCTCGAAGTCGACGGTGAAGGTACGGGTCCGCTCACCCCGCTCGGCCAGGTGGCGCCCGGCCAGGGCGGTCAGGGCGCTGGAGTCGAGCCCGCCGGAGAGCAGGACGCACTGCGGCACGTCGGCCACCACCTGGTGCCGGACGCTGTCCTCAAGCAGCTCGCGCACGCGGCGTACGGTGGTCTCGGTGTCGTCGCGGTGCTCGGCGACCTCCAGTCGCCAGTACGCGCGCTCGCGCAGGCCCGAGCGGTCCAGCACGACCAGGTTGCCGGGTTTCACCTCGCGCATGCCCGCCCACACCGAGCGCCCCGGCTCCTTGACGAACGCGAACAGCTCGCGCATGCCG
>NZ_JAGMUE010001556.1:0-550 GCF_019049165.1 Streptomyces sp. AC627_RSS907 | reverse complement strand
CGATGCCCACCAGGAACGCCCCCACCGCCGCGGAGACCTGCAGTTCCTGGGCGACGCCGGCGACCAGCAGGGTCAGGCCCAGCACGACGAGCAGCAGCATCTCGGGGTTGTCCGACGAGACGGCCCGGCTGATCAACCGGCCGTGCCGCAGGGCGAGGTAGAGCACGATACCGACGGTGCCGAGCGCGATGAGCAGGGTCAGGCTGCCGCCCGCGAGCCCGGCGCCGGCGACCAGCGCGGTGAGCAGCGGCAGGTAGACGGCCATCGACAGGTCCTCGATGACCAGGACGCTCAGGATGACCGGCGTCTCGCGGTTGCCCAGGCGTCCGAGGTCGGTGAGGACCTTGGCGATGACGCCCGACGAGGAGATCCAGGTGACGCCGGCGAGGGCGACGGCGCCGACTGGGCCCCAGCCCAGGAGCAGGGCGGCCACGGCCCCCGGGACGGCGTTGAGGACGAAGTCCACCACTCCGGACGGGTACTGGGTCTTGAGGCTGGTGACGAGTTCTGACGCGCTGTACTCCAGACCGAGCAGGAGCAGCAGCAGTAT
>NZ_JAGMUE010001555.1:0-692 GCF_019049165.1 Streptomyces sp. AC627_RSS907 | reverse complement strand
GTGCCGCGCTGAACCCGGGGCGGACGTCGCCGAGCCGGCGGGGACCGCCCCGGGAGGCCGGGCGGGGGACGGGGCGTGGCGTGACTCCGTGCGGACCGTGAACTTCCGTAACGATGCCCCGTTGCATAGAGTCCGCCCATGGAACTGGAGTTCCGGCACTTGCGGGTGGTGCGGGCCATCGCGGACCACGGGACCCTGACGGCCGCGGCGGCCGAACTGGGCATGACCCAGCCGTCGGTGACCGAGGCCCTGCGGCGCGCCGAACGGATCACGGGCGCGCCCCTGTTCCGTCGCGACGCGCACGGCGCGGTGCCGACCCCGCTCGGCGAGTTGCTCGCCGCGCACGCGGGCACCGTGCTCACCGCGATGGACCGGCTGGCCGCCGCCACCGCCCGGCACCAGGCGGGCACCCTGCCGTCGTCGGTGCGGTTCGGCTGCACCCCGGGTTTGTTGGTGGCGCACCTGACGGTGCTGGCGCCGCAGGTGCTCGGCACCGAGGTCGAGGCGCGCACGGGGCCCGACCCGGCGGTGCAGCTCGCCCTGTTGGCCGACCGGCGCGTCGAGGCGGCCCTGATCGCGGGCAACCCGGGACCTCGGGCGCCCGCGGGGTCGGGCATCGAGTGCGCTGTGGTCTCCGTCGAGCCGTTGTTCGTCGCCGTGGCCAGTGGGCACCGGCTGGCCGGCGAGGTGGG
>NZ_JAGMUE010001554.1:0-593 GCF_019049165.1 Streptomyces sp. AC627_RSS907 | reverse complement strand
ACGGTCAGCTCCGTGACGGTGGGCCCGGCGCAGCCGTCGCGTACGGCGGCGACCAGGGCCGCGTGCCGGGTGCCGCACTCCTTGCGGGTGCGGTAGAGCACGGCGGCGAGGTTGTCGCAGGCGCTGCGGAGGTGGCCGTCGGAGCGCATGGCGGGGCCGCGCATGGCCTCGGGTCGTGGGTCGCAGGGGAAGACGGAGCGCAGCGCGACGACGACCTGTTCGGCCGCGGCGAGGGCGAGCCGCTGACCCGCGGTCTTGCCGGCGATGCGGAGCGGCAGCAGCGCGGTGGCCAGTCGGTCGTCGGGGAGCGGGGCGCGGGTGACGGGCACGGCTCCGGCGGTGTACCAGGCCGCCTGCACGGTACGGCGGCCCGGGTCGCGCAGCGCCGTCTCCAGGAGGACCTCGCCGGCGCCGGTCATGCGTTCGCCGACGATCCGCAGTTCGGGCTCGGCCTGGACGGCGATGTCGAGGTGGACGGGGCCGACCGGGCCGTCGACGGTGCAGCCGATGCGGAAGCCTCGTCGTCCCTGGCTGTCGGGGCGGGCCTGGTGGGGTACGCAGCCGGCGGGGTCGGGGAAGACGTCGGCCAGTGG
>NZ_JAGMUE010000157.1:0-13729 GCF_019049165.1 Streptomyces sp. AC627_RSS907 | reverse complement strand
CCACTCCCCCACCCCCGCCACCTGGGCCACCCTGGCCAAGTCCCTCGACGGCACCCTCGTCCGCCCCGGCGACCAGTCCTGGAAAACGGCCCGCGAGCTCTACAACACCCGCTTCGACACCCTCAAGCCCACCGCCGTCGCCTACACCGCCCACGCCGACGACATCCGCACCGTCCTCTCCTACGCCCGCGCCCACCACATCCCCGTGGCGATCCGCAACGGCGGCCACTCCTACGCCGGCTGGTCCTCCGGCGACGGCCGCCTGATCATCGACGTCTCGAAGCTGAACCGGGTCCGCGCGAGCGGCGGCCAGGCCGTGGTCGGCGCCGGCGCCAAGCTGATCGACGTCTACCGCGCCCTCGCCGCGAAGGGCGTGACCATCCCGGCCGGTTCCTGCCCCACCGTCGGCGTCTCCGGCCTCACCCTCGGCGGCGGCCACGGTGTCGTCTCCCGCGCCTACGGTCTGACCTGCGACAGCCTCACCCAGGCGACCGTGGTCACGGCGGACGGCCACCAGCTGACGGCCGACGCCACCACGCACAAGGACCTCTTCTGGGCCCTGCGCGGCGCGGGCAACGGCAACTTCGGCATCGTCACGGAACTGCGCTTCCGGACCCATCCGGCGCCCCGGGCCGTCACGGCGTACCTGACCTGGCCCTGGCGCACGGCGGCGGCGGTCGTCCGCGCCTGGCAGGAGTGGGGCCCGGACCAGCCCGACGAGATCTGGTCCTCCCTGCACCTGGCCGCCGCGACCGGCGGCTCGCCCTCCGTCTCGGTCGCCGCCTTCTCCCTCGGCACCTACGGCGAACTCCAGAACGCCGTCGACCGCCTCGCCGGCCGCGTCGGCGCCCCGGCGGGCCACGTCTCCCTCAAGCGCCGTACGTACGAGGAGTCGATGGAGATGTACGCCGGCTGCTCGTCCTTCGCCGACGACGCCCGGTGCCACCTCCCCGGCCCCACCGCCGGCCGCTCCCCCAAGGGGGCGCTCGGCCGCGAGACGTACGCGGCCCGCTCGGACTTCTTCGACCGCTCGATCCCGGCGTCGGGCGTCCGTACCCTGCTCGGACAGGTCGGCTCGGTGCGCGGCGGCTCCGGCAGCATCGCGTTCACGGCGCTCGGCGGAGCGGTGAACCGCGTCTCCCCGACGGCCACCGCTTTCGTGCACCGCCGTTCGCGGACGCTCGCCCAGTACCTCGTCTCGTGGCGGCCGGGAACCAGCGGCTCCACGGCCCGGTCCTGGCTGGCCTCGGCACACCGGGCCATGCGCCCGTACGCCTCGGGCGCCGCCTACCAGAACTACCAGGACCCGGACCTGACGGACTGGCGGAAGGCCTACTACGCGGACGCGGCCCCGCGCCTGGCGCAACTGAAGCACCAGTACGACCCGGACCGCGTCTTCACCTACCCGCAGGCGCTGTAGGCGCCCGCGCACCGCCTACGCGGCGAGGTCCCGCTCCTCCACCCCGGCGTTCTCCTTGCGCGCACCGGGAATCACGGCGCCCCGCCCGTCGGCGCCGCCGCTGCCCCGCGCCTTGATCAGCCACCCCGCCCGGGGTGAACGCTCGACGGCCCGGGTCAGCGGCGTCAGCAGCGCCATGGCGACCGGCGAGAGCAGGAGCGCGACCGCCGTACCGAGGGCGAAGCCGCCGATGACGTCGGTCGGGTAGTGCACGCCCATGTAGACCCGGGCGAAACCGCCGAGCACGGCCAGCACGATCGCGACGATCCCGAACTTCCGGTTGGCCACGAACAACGCGACGGCCAGCGCCATGACGAGCGTCGCGTGGTCGCTCACGAAGGAGAAGTCGTTCTTGCCGGAGACGAGCACTTCGAGCCCGTCATGGTCCTTGAACGGCCTGGGCCGCTCGACGAACCCCCGTATCGGCACGTTGACCAGGACCGCGACACCGGCCGCGAGCGGCGCCCACACCAGTGCGGCGACGTTCGAGGCCGCGTCCTCGCCGCCCCGCCGCCGTCCGGACCACCAGCACCACAGCACCAGCAGCACGATCGCGAACAGCAGTCCGTACTCACCCACGAACTCCATGACCCGGTCGAACCAGTGCGGTGCGGCCTTGGCCAGTCCGTTGATGTCGTAGAGCAGCTCGACGTCGGGGTTCGACCCGGATTCGGCGAGTCCAGCCATGGTGCAGCGGCCCCTTCGTCATGTCCTCCGGCGCACCGAGCGCACGCCTCTTCTGCCACCCCCGTGGTCGTAGATCCGCCGGCTCCGCCTGGCCCCCGCACACCTACTCGTCAACAGGAACGCACGGCCCCCAGCCATACGTTCCACACTCCACCGAATGATCACGCAGACGTTATCGAAGAGAGACACGTCGTCGCAGCTCAGGGCATGGGTTCACGGTGGGTTCACACCCTGGCATTCACACCGCGGTGGGCAGCGCTTTCGCGCCATCCTCGGTGACCCGGGTGGCCCCGAAGTAATCGGGGGTGTCGATCGGGTCGAACCGGATCACAGCACCCGTCCGCGGCGCGTCGATCATGTATCCGCCACCCACGTAAATGCCCACATGCCGGATGGCCCGCGAGTTGGTGAGGTCGTCCGAGAAGAACACCAGATCACCGGGGAGCAACTCGTCCCGGCTGGGATGGGGCCCCGCGTTGTACTGGTCGTTGGCGACCCGCGGCAACTTGATGCCCACGCTCTCGTACGCCGCCTTGGTCAGCCCGGAGCAGTCGAAACGCCCACCGTGCTCGGGCGTCCCGTTGCCGCCCCACAGATAGAGCGTCCCGAGTTTCTTCTGCGCGTAGGCGATGGCCCCCGCCGCCTGCTCGGACGGATCGACCCGGGTGGTGGGCGCGGCGAAGCTCTTCTCCAAGGTGGTGATCACCTTGACGTAGTTCTGGGTCTCCTTGTACGGCGGCACGCCCTGGTACTTGATGACCGCGTATGCCCCCGCGTTGTAGGAGGCCAGCATGTTCTCGGTCGCGTTCCCGGGCACGTCCTTCACGTACGAGGCGAGGGAGCAGTCGTAGGAAGCCGCCGACGGAATGGCGTCCGCCGGATCCCACACGTCCCGGTCGCCGTCCCCGTCCCCGTCGATCCCGTGGGTGGCCCACGTCCCGGGGATGAACTGCGCGATGCCCTGCGCCGCCGCCGCGCTCTGCGCCTTCGGGTTGAAACCGCTCTCCTGGTAGAGCTGGGCGGCGAGCAGCGCCGGGTTGATGGCCGGGCAGAGATTGCCCCACTTCTGCACGAGCGGCTGGTAGGCCGCGGGGACCGACCCCTTGGCGAGCCTCTTCGTCGCGCCGCCGGCGCCGCCCGCGGGGTCGCCGGCGACGAGGAAGACGCCCACGACGAGCAGCATCACGAAGCCCATCCCCAGGGCGACGGCGACACCGGCACCCACCCACATCTTGCGCATGGTCCAACTTTCCCCCATGTCCTGGCCGTTCAATGACGTTTTCCGGCCATGTCGAGCCCGCTTCTGTCACGGCCGCTCAGGAAGGGGAGCGCGATGGGAGCTTTGCCCCAGGTGGGGTCCCACCGAACAGCGCATCCCCGCGGGCCCGGCGGAACGGACGCCCGGCGCCCGCCGGCACGACGGCCCGTCAGAAGCGGCGGGCCCGCGCGCCGGTCGCGAAGCGGGCGGGCCCGATCACGTCGCAGAAGGGCCCAACGACGCAACCGCCGGACAGGTTGCGCTTCAGCATCATTGCCCGGAGTAACACGACGTGATACACAGAGTGACCATACGACTCTTTACACACCGGTCCGCGCCACCCTGTTAGGGGCCGGCGCGGACCGGTGGCAAGCTATTCGTACGAAACCCGCCAATCAATGACGCCAAGTCGACATACGACGGCGCCGTTGTCGGCGACAATGAGGCCTGACCTCTGCACGTCCGCAGAGGGCGCGGAACTACCCAACAGGGGCGGTGACTTACATGCTCTTTGCGGCCGACAAGGGAGACATCAACACCATCATCGGCGGGATCGCTCCGGACTGGGGCCCCTTCGGTGCGCTGGGGACCGAGGCGAAGACGATGGTCCAGGTCGTCATGGCCGTAGCCATCCTGCTCTGTCTCGGCATCGCCATCTGGGGCGCCGCCAAGCAGCGCATCGGCGCCACCGCGCTCCGTGACACCTTCAGCGCGGAGCAGGGCAAGGGCCTCATCATCGCGGGCCTGACGGGCGTGTTCATCATCGGCTCGCTCGGCACGCTCTTCACCATCGTGTACGGGATGGCCGTGTAGCCCAGCGAGTATCCGTCCTCCCCCTCCACCCCACCCGCCCGTTGTGCCAACCTGGCTGAGGTTGCGTTTCCCTGATGTCGAGTCATAACACCGCGCCCGCGCGGGAACCAGCACGGCTACCGTCGTACTCGTACGGCAGGTACGACGTCGAGGGGGCGTACGCGGCATGAGTCTCGGAGACGACCACCAGTCCTCCGGCGGTTACGGCGGCACGGGGCAGACACGGACGCGGCTGCCCGACGGCGGCGGCGACGGCTACGGCGGCCCCCGCCGCACCGGCCGCTCGTCGTCCCGGAGCCTGGTCACCGTGGTGGGCGTCGTCGTCCTCCTCATCGCCGCGATCGCGTTCGCGAACCGAGGAGGAGACGATTCCGCAACCTCGGACGACACCGCCGAGGACAAGCCCAAGACGTCCGCGACGGCCCCCTCGGGCAAGGAACCGGTCCGATCGGGCTTCGCCCACGACGAGCAGGGGGCACAGAGCGCGGCGGCGAACTACGCGGTGGCGCTGGGCTCGGCCGAGATGTTCGACAAGTCCAAGCGAGACCCCATCCTGAAGGCCATCATCGTCCCTTCCAGAGTGGCAGGCTTCGTGGCCACCCTGGACAAGGCGTACAACCCGGGATTCAACACGAATGTCGGCCTGAACGAGGACGGCTCGACACCGAAGGGCTACACCTTCGTGTCCCGTACGAGCCCGATCGGTACCAAGCTCACCGAGGGCTCCGCTGACAAGGCAACCGTCGAGGTCTGGTGCAGCGGCTTGCTTGGACTTGCGGGTCAGAACTCCACGGCCCCCGTCACGAACAGCTGGTTCACCATCACCATGTCGCTTGAGTGGGTCAGTGGTGACTGGAAGATCGTGACGCACTCCCAGAAAGACGGCCCAACGCCGATCCCCGGCGATGACAAGGCCTCCAGCGCGGACGAGATGGCGAAGGCCGTCCAGGAGTACGGAGGGTTGTCGTATGCCCGTTAACCGCCGCGTACTCGAACTGACCGGTGTCATCGCAGCCGTACAGGCGTCTACGCTCCTTTTCGCCACCCGGGTCGTCGCCGCGCCCACCCCCTCGCCCACACCAAGCGATGACCCCTGCGACCTGATCCACGGCCCCGCCAAGGACTACTGCGAACGCGGCGAAGGCGGCGGCTCCACCGGAGGTGGCAGCACCCCCGACGGTGTCCCCTCCTCCCTCGACCCCCTCTCCTCCCTCGCCAAGGGCTGTGCCGACGCCGCGTCCTGGACCGTCGACAAGCTCAGCGCGGCCGTGCAGGACACCGCCGAGGTCGACTTCACGAACCCGAAGTTCCTCCAGCAGTACGCCGTCGTCTTCGCGGCGTCGACGATCCTCACGCTCCTCCTGTGGCTCCTCGCGGTGGCGAAGCGCGCCGTGCGCGGCGTCCCCCTCACCACCGCGCTGTCCGAGGCCATCGGGTTCCTGTGGCTCACCGTCCTGGCGTCGGCCTTCACGCCGCTGATCCTCTACACGGTCGTCTCCGCGACCGACGGCGTCACCGACGTGCTCGCGAAGACGACCGGCGACCAGACGGACACCTTCTTCGGCACGTTCTCCGGCGCCCTGAAGAAGGGCGAGGACATCGGCGGCGGACCGATCATGCTGATCGTCGTCTCGCTGGTCTCCGTCCTCGCCGCCGGCGTCCTGTGGCTGGAGCTCGTCATCCGCGCCGCCCTGCTCTACGTCGGCGCCCTGCTCGGCACCGTCGTCTACGCCGGGCTGGTCGACAAGAACCTGTGGGGACACGTCCGCCGCTGGGCGGGGATCATGATCGCCGTGATCCTCGTCAAGCCCGTCATCGTCATCGTGCTCGGTCTCGCCGGCGCGCTGTCCACCGACGACGGACCGGACGCCTTCTCGGCCGTCGTCTCCGGCCTCGCCATCATCCTGCTCGCGATCTTCGCCTCGGCGATGATCTACCGCTTCGTCCCCGGCTTCGGCGACGAGATCGCCGGCTCCCGCAACAACCGCATCATGCAGGGCGCCGAGGGCAAGGCCGCGGCCGTGATCAGCTCCCCGGCGAACCTGGTCGCCCAGGGCATCAGAACCCACAGCACCCGCCACAACGGCGACGCCGGAGGCGGCCAGACCGGCTCCGCCACCGCGTCCCGGCCCTCGAACCCCGCCTCCGGCGGAGTCGCCGCGCACAGCTCGCGCCCCTCGAACGGCGGCGGACATGTCCCTTCCGCCGCCCCCGCACCGCGCTCCGGCAGCCCGGTGAACACTCCCCACGCCAGCAACAACCGCAGCACCGGCGGTAGCAACAGCACAGGAGGTGACGGGCGTTGACGACCGAGTCCCACGTGTCCCATCCGGTCACGCCCCGCCGTACGTATCTGATCGGCCGCGCCCGGCCGAACGCGATCGTCGGCCGCAACCGCGAGACCGGTGAGATCGCGCTGATCGTCGTGGGCGCGTTCCTCGGCATGATGTGCGGGCTCCTCGTCCCCGTCCTGACCCTGCGCATCGTGCTGCTCTGCGGCTTCCCGATGCTCGCCCTCGCGGCGGTCTACGTGCCCTACCGGCACCGGACGTTCTACAAGTGGTTCGAGATCAACCGCAGCTACAAGCGGACGCTGCGCAAGGGCACCACCTACCGCTCCGGCGCCATCGAGGCCGGCACCCGGCTCGACGGCCGGGAGGTCGAGGTCGGCCCGCCGCCCGGCATCGGGCGCATCACCTGGCTGGCCGCGCCCTTCGGGCCGGACGAGATCGCCGTCCTGCTGCACGCCGACCGCAAGACGGTGACGGCCGCGATCGAGATCGAGGGCCCCGGCGTGGGCCTGCGCGACTCCGAGGACCAGGAAGCCCTCGTCGACCGCTTCGGCACCCTGCTCAAGCACGTGGCCAACGGCGACGGCTTCGTCACCCGCATCCAGATGCTCGCCCGCACCCTCCCGGCCGACCCCGACGCGCACGCCAAGGACGTCGCCCAGCGCGGCGACGACAGGGCGCTGCCGTGGCTGCAGCAGTCGTACGACCAGCTCCAGTCGATGGTGTCCACCAGCAGCGAGCAGCACCGCGCCTACCTCGTCGCCTGCATGCACTACTCCCGCGAACTGGCCGCCGAGGCCAACGCCATGGCCCGGGCCTCCCGGCCGCAGAACGGGCGCAAGCTGGACCGGGACGCGGGGCTGGCCATCGTCATGGCGCGTGAGCTGACCGACATCTGCTCCCGCCTCCAGGAGGCCGACATCCGCGTCCGGCAGCCGCTCGGCCAGGGCCGGCTCGCCTCGCTCGTCCACTCCATGTACGACCCGGACCACCCCATCGACCACCTCCAGGCGATGACCAAGCGCAACGCCTGGCCGGCCGAGCTGGACGCGATGGAGCCCACCTACCTCCAGGCCAAGACCCGCGAGTCCTCCACCCGCGCCCCCTGGTGCCACGCCACCGCCTGGGTCAAGGAGTGGCCGATGACCCCGGTCGGCGTGAACTTCCTCGCGCCGCTGCTCGTGCACACCCCGGACGTCATCCGGACGGTGGCCGTGACGATGGACCTCGAACCCACCGAGGTGGCCATCGAACGCATGCTGACCGAGAAGACGAACGACGAGGCCGAGGCCTCCCGCGCCGCCAAGATGAACCGGACCGTCGACCCCCGCGACCTCGCCGCCCACTCGCGTCTCGACCAGCGCGGCGAGGACCTCGCCAGCGGCGCGGCCGGCGTCAACCTGGTCGGCTACATCACCGTCTCCTCCCGCACCCCCGAGGCACTGGCCCGCGACAAGCGGACGATCAGGGCCTCGGCCGGAAAGTCGTACCTGAAACTGGAGTGGTGCGACCGCGAGCACCACCGCGCCTTCGTGAACACACTTCCGTTCGCCACCGGCATCCGAAGGTAGGGGCTGAGCCTGATGCGGGACCCGCTGTCCGTCCTCACCGACGCCTTCACGTCCTTCCTGTTCGGGAAGGTGGAGACGACCCGCCTCCCCGTCCGCACCTCGACCGGGCAGGCGCAGGCCGTCTACCTGCCGACCGCCGCTCCCGGCCTCGGCGACTCCGGCGTGATCATCGGCCGCGAGGTCTACTCCGGCAAGGGGTACATCTACGACCCCTTCCAGCTGTACGGCCAGCAGCTCCCCGCGCCGCACTGGCTGGTGCTCGGCGAGTCGGGAAACGGCAAGTCGGCACTCGAGAAGACGTACGTCCTGCGCCAGCTCCGCTTCCGCGACCGCCAGGTCGTCGTCCTCGACGCCCAGGGCGAGGACGGCGTCGGCGAGTGGAACCTGATCGCCGAGGAACTGGGGATAACTCCCATCCGGCTGGACCCGATGGCCGCCCTGGACCACGGCATCCGGCTCAACCCCCTGGACCCGGCGATCACCACGACCGGGCAGCTGGCCCTGCTCCGCACGATCATCGAGGTCGCGATGGGGCACGGCCTCGACGAGCGCTCCGGCTTCGCGCTCAAGGTCGCGCACGCCTACGTCAACGAGACCATCGTCGAGCGCCAGCCCGTCCTGACCGACATCGTCGAGCAGCTCCGCCACCCCGAGCCGGAGTCGGCCGAGGCGATGAACGTCGCCATAGACGACGTACGGGCCTGGGGCCTGGACGTGGCGCTGGTCCTGGACCGGCTCGTCGACGGTGACCTGCGCGGCATGTTCGACGGCCCGACGACGGTCGGCATCGACCTCGACGCCCCCCTCATCGTCTTCGACCTCTCCCACATCGACCGCAACTCCATCGCCATGCCCATCCTCATGGCCATCGTCGGGGTGTGGCTGGAGCACACCTGGATCCGGCCCGACCGGAAGAAGCGCATCTTCCTGGTCGAGGAGGCCTGGCACATCATCAACAGCCCGTTCGTGGCGCAGCTGTTCCAGCGGCTGCTGAAGTTCGGACGCCGGCTGGGACTGTCCTTCGTGGCGGTGGTGCACCACCTGTCGGACGTCGTCGACGGGGCCGCGGCCAAGGAGGCGGCGGCCATCCTGAAGATGGCCTCGACGCGGACGATCTACGCCCAGAAGGCCGACGAGGCGCGGGCGACCGGACGCGTCCTGGGTCTGCCACGCTGGGCGGTGGAGATCATCCCCTCCCTCACCCCCGGCATCGCGGTGTGGGACGTCAACGGCAACGTCCAGGTGGTCAAACACCTGGTCACCGAGACGGAACGCCCCCTGGTCTTCACCGACCGCGCGATGACCGAGTCCTCCGCCGACTTCAACGACGACGCGCTGCGCGCCGCGGAGCTGGAGGCGGAGGAACGCGCCGCGGCCTTCATGGAGCAGCACCTCGGCGACTCGTCCGAATCGACGGTGGCGTAGGCGGAGGGGGAGGGACTTCACGGATGAGACCGGACGACCAGCGGCGGGACGGCCAGGGTGGCGGCATCCCGGACGGCCTGCTGATCGGCATCCTCGCCTTCCTCCTCGGCATGACCCTGCTGGTGTGGACGGCGACCGGCCTCGCCGGCCTGTTCTCCCACGGCGCCTGGCCCACCGGCGTCACCTTCACCGCCACCCCCCTGGCCATGCGCCACCTGATCGCCGAACCCCACGACATCCCCGGCGCCTGGCCGGACGCCCCGGAGACGGAGCTGTCCGGGTACGGCCTCTTCTGGGGGCTGTTCATCGGCCAGTTGATGGTGCTGGTGGTGCTGGCCGTGTTCGTGATGGGCACGGTGGCCCGCTGGAGGGCGGTACGGCAGCGCCGGCGCGCGGAGGCAGCGGCGGCAAAGGCCGGGAAGCGGGAACCGACCCCGGAACCGACGCAGGCGCACGAGGTGCACGAGGTGCCGATGCCGAGGGTGCCGCACCAGGAGACGCGCGCGGAAGAGGAGCCCCTGGCCCCCGCAGCCGTCGAAGCGCCGGTGGCCGGGTGGGCGACGGACCGCCCCGAAGGCGCGGTGCACTACGGCCCGCCGGACACCCGCCACTCCACCGCGATCCACGCTCTGCGCGCCGCGGAAGGCGCCGCCCTCGTCATCACGTCGAATCCCGCCCTCTGGCAGGAGACCAAGGACGCCCGGTCCAAACTCGGGCCGGTCCTGCTCTACGACCCCGCCCACCTCTGCGACACACCGGCCCGCCTCCACTGGTCCCCCATCGCCGGCTGCGAGGACAGGCGGACCGCCACGGCGAGAGCGGCCGCCCTCCTCGCGCCGGTCCGCCCGACCGCCCGCCTCGACCAGGCGGTCGGCGACACCGCCGAGCTGCTCCTGCGCAGCTACCTCCACGCCGCCGCCGTCGACGGCCGCACCGTCCGCCACATCCACCGCTGGTCGCAGGGCGGCCAGATCCAGGACGCCGTACGCATCCTCCGTACCAGTCCCAAAGCCGCCCCCGGTGCCGCGGGCGAACTCGAAGGGGCACTCACCGCCCACCCCGAACGCCGGGACATGGCTCAGCAGCTGACCACCCGGGCCCTGGCCGCCCTGTCGATGGTCAACATCCGTGAGGCGTGCACTCCCAACCGAATTGATGCCCTCGCCTTGGATTCCTTCGTCCACGAACAGGGAACCCTTTACGTGGTGGGTGAGTCCATTGAGGACCCCCGCACGAGCCCGGGCGCGATGCCGCTGCTGACGGCGCTCGTCTCCAGCGTGGTCGAGCGCGGCCGGCGCATGGCCGAACGGTCATCCTCCGGTCGCCTCGACCCACCAATGACGCTCGTCCTGGACGACGTCGCGGCCGTCGCTCCCCTCCCCCAGCTCCCGGAGCTGCTGGCCACGGGCGCGGAGCGGGGCATGCCGACGCTGGCCCTGCTCCGGTCCCGCGAACAGGGCCGGGCCCGCTGGCCGCACGACGAGCTGCCGGTGCGGCGCCCGTAGCCGCCGGACGCGTCAGGGCTCGATCACGAACTCCAGCTCGACCTCACCGCGCTTCCCACCCGTCGGCGGCACCGTCCGGCCACTCGGCACGAACCCCGCCTTGCGGTAGGCGCCCTGCGCCCGCTCGTTGTCCGGGTGCACGACGAGCCGCACCCGTTCCGCACCGCCGGCCCAGGCCCACTCCAGCCCGGCGCCGAACAGCGCCTTGGTCAGCCCGCTCCCCCGCCACTCGGGCCGCACGTACACGCCGACCACGTGCCCCTGCCGCCGCTCGACGGGGGACCCCGTCCAGTCCGTCGTCCCGGCCTCCTCCACCAGCACGGTCAGCGTGCCGAGCCAGAGGCCAGTACGCGTCCGGCCGGGCCGCGGCGTCGTCGTACGTCTCCAGGTGGGCCAGGTGCGCGAGCGGGTCCCGCAACGCGCGTAGCCGCAGCTCCTTCACGGCGGGCCACTCGTCGGCGCGTATGGAGCGGATCACGTAGTCACCGGGGGCCGGGACACTCATGCCGGTCACCGTCATACCCGGGTACTACGCCCCTCACCTGATATACGGCCCCCGGGACGGACGCCCACCGCTCCGGGCAGCCCCGATCATGGTCGGATGGAGTCCGTGAAGCCCGTGCCGGAAGAACGAACGGCGGAACCCCTCACCGAGTACGTCCAGCGCGTCAACCGGCGCTTCCGCGCCTTCGACCGGCGCCGCCCGCTCGTGTGGGACCTGCTCTTCACCGGTTTCTGGGTCACGGCCGCCCTGATCGACTGCCTCGGCGGCGGATGGCGCAACGTCGCCCACGACACCGACGTGCCGGACGGGCTCGTCCTGGTCCTGAGCCTCGGCCTTTCCGTTCCCCTGCTCTGGCGCCGCGTCCACCCCCGGGCCACCCTCCTCGTGATGGCGCCGGTGGCCCTGGTGAACGCCTGGTCCGGCGTCCTCCTCCAGGCCGCCCTCCTCCAGCTGGTGCTGGTCTTCCACATCGTCCTGCGGCTGCCCCTGCGCTCCCTGTGGTGGGTGATCACCCTGCTGATCGCCCCCACCTGCGTCACGGTGGCCCGTCACGGCGAGGGCACCTGGAACCAGCAGCTCGGCTCCCAACTGGTGTCCGTCGGCGTCGTCGTCCTCATCGCCGTCACGGTCCGCACCCGACGCAACTACACCGAGGCCCTGGAGGACCGTGCCCGGCGCCTGGAGGTCGAGCGCGACCAGCAGGGCCGGCTCGCCGCCGCGGCCGAACGCGCGCGCATCGCCCGCGAGATGCACGACATCATCGGCCACAACCTCTCCGTCATCACCGGTCTCGCCGACGGTGGCCGCTACGCCGCCGCCAAGTCCCCGGAACGCGCCGCCCAGGCTCTCGACGCCATCGGTACCACCAGCCGCCAGGCCCTGGGCGAGCTCCGCCGCCTGCTCGACGTCCTGCGCGACGACGAGCAGGACGGAGACCAGGCCGAACTGGCCCCCCAGCCCGCCCTCACGGACCTCGACCAACTCGTCGACGGCGTCCGCAGGGCCGGCCTCCCCGTCCGTACGACCGTCCGGGGTCACGCCACGCTCCCCGAGGGCCGCCAGCTCACGGTCTACCGCATCATCCAGGAAGCCCTCACCAACACCCTCAAGCACGCCGGCCCCGAAGCCACCGCCCACATCGACCTCTGCTACGAGCCCGGCGGCGCCGTCGCCCTCACGGTCACCGACACCGGCCACGGCGCCCCGACCCCGGCCCTGTCCGACGGCCGCGGCCTGCCCGGCATGCGCGAGCGAACGTCCCTGTACGGCGGCACACTTGAGGCCGGCCCCCGCCCCGGCCCCGAACAGGGCTGGCGCGTCCACCTGCACCTACCGGAGGAATCCCCGCAGTGACCACCGTCCTCATCGCCGACGACCAGCCGTTGCAGCGCTTCGGTTTCCGGATGCTCCTGGAGAGCCAGGACGACATGACGGTCGTGGGTGAGGCCGCCAACGGCGCCGAAGCCGCCCGTATGACGGCCGAACTCGGTCCCGATGTCGTTCTCATGGACGTCCGGATGCCCGGCCTGGACGGCATCGAGGCCACCCGCCGCATCGTCGCCTCCGGGGGCCGCACCCGGGTCCTCATCCTCACGACCTTCGACCTCGACGAGTACGCCTACGCCGGCCTGCGTGCCGGGGCTTCCGGCTTCCTCGTCAAGGACGCCCAGCCCGAGGAACTGCTCTCCGGTGTCCGAGCGGTGGCGACGGGCGACGCCGTGGTGGCCCCGAGCCTGACCCGCCGTCTGCTCGACGCCTACGTCCATCACCTCCCGGCCCCGACGGAAGCGGACGACTCCCCTGATCCGCGCCTGGCCGCACTCACCGACCGCGAGAGCGAGATCCTCAGGGTGATGGGCCAGGGCTGGACCAACACGGAGATAGCGCAGCGCCTGCACCTGGCCGAGTCCACGGTGAAGACCCACGTGGGCCGCATCCTCGCCAAAACGGGCTCACGCGACCGCGTCCAGGCGGTGATCCTGGCGTACGACACGAAGCTGGTGAAGCCGTCCTGAATAGCCCCGGAGGCCCTGTGAACGCAGAAAACCCCGCACCATAACGGTGCGGGGTTCCCCTCTCTACCAAAAATTGTTCGGCGGCGTCCTACTCTCCCACAGGGTCCCCCCTGCAGTACCATCGGCGCTGTAAGGCTTAGCTTCCGGGTTCGGAATGTAACCGGGCGTTTCCCCTACGCTATGACCACCGAAACACTATG
>NZ_JAGMUE010001553.1:0-557 GCF_019049165.1 Streptomyces sp. AC627_RSS907 | reverse complement strand
GGCTCAGGGGGGCCAAGGGGCCGAAGGTTCCCATGGGGCCCGGGATGCTCAGCGCGCCCAAGGTGCTCAAGGCGCCCAAGGCAGCGAGGGGACCGGTGAGGTGGAGGCCGTCGCGCGGTGGATGGCGGCACGGCTCGACCGCCCGCTGACCCTCGCGGAGATCGCCGACCACGCCGGTATGAGCGTACGGAGCCTCAACCGGCGCTTCCGCGCGGACACCGGCCTCTCCCCGCTCCAGTGCCTGCTGCGCGCCCGGGTCCGCCGGGCGCAGTGGCTGCTGGAGCGTACGGACCTGCCGGTCGGCCAGATCGCGACGCAGACCGGCCTCGGCACCCCGGCCAACCTCCGCCACCACTTCCAGCGCCACAACGGCACGACCCCCGGCACCTACCGCGCGGCCTACCGCTCACTGGCCGGCATGTTCGCCGCCGCGGTAGGCACCGAGACGGACGGGGCGGACCCGGACGAGGCGGGCCCGGACGGAGCGGGCCCGGGCGGGGCGGGCCCGGGCGGGGCGTAGGTGGACCGGACGGACCCGGGCGCGACGGACCCGCACG
>NZ_JAGMUE010001552.1:0-637 GCF_019049165.1 Streptomyces sp. AC627_RSS907 | reverse complement strand
GCTTTACCCCGGCCGGCGGCGGTACGCAAGCTCGCCAGCACGCTCGTCACACATGGGTTCAGTGAAGGCGCGGCCACAGCGGTCGCACGAGCGATCGCACGACCCGAAGAGGCTCGCAAGCGGCTCCAGAATCCCGACATCATGCGTGTCCCTGGAGGAATTCTCCACACCATTACGGCCCAAGTATGGGCGCCTGCGGTCTGTCACTTCCCCGGCAATAACCGGGAAGCGGGCTACAGGGTCTACCCCCTGTCGGGAGCCCTGCCGCCAGGTCAATTCCCTCCCCTTAGGGGCCTAGAAGCGGCTCCGGGGGAAACCGGGGAACTCGTTCTCCAAGCAGAATCGCGCGCCCACGTGGTTAGCACCATGGATAAGTCGAACAGCTTCCTTGCTCGACACAATGACCTTACCGAGACCATCGGGCAGCACGGAATCTTAAGGGAGCTGTTGCTCACGGTCGTCAGGATCGACCATGAGTCTGAGGACGAACCGCCGACATGGACTCTCGCCGGTGCTGACGGTAGCAGCCGGATCACTGCGAGTCACCGGATTCACGCACTGGGAGCGAGCGACGTCCTGTATGGACTGCCGAGTGACGACCGAAAGTATCGACAGCTGCTGAGTCAGATCCTTGGGA
>NZ_JAGMUE010001551.1:0-597 GCF_019049165.1 Streptomyces sp. AC627_RSS907 | reverse complement strand
GCCCAGGTCTTGGTGCCGTTGAGCACACACTCGTCCTTGGCCTCGTCGTAGACCGCGCGGGTCCGCATGGAGGCCACGTCCGAGCCGGCGTCGGGCTCGGACGAGCAGAAGGCGGCGACCTTCACGTCGTTCGCGTCGCCGTACATCTGCGGCACCCAGGTGCCGACCTGCTCCTCGGTGCCGTTGGCCAGCACGCCCACGGCGGCGAGCCCGGTGCCCACGATGGACAGCGCGATGCCCGCGTCGCCCCAGAAAAGCTCCTCCATGGTCATCGGGATGCCGAGCCCGGTGGGGTCGAAGAACTGCTGGGCATAGAAGTCCAGCGAGTACAGGCCGATCTTGGCCGCCTCCTGGATGATCGGCCAGGGGGTCTCCTCCCGCTCGTCCCACTCCGCGGCGGCCGGGCGCATCACGTCCTGCGCGAATCCGTGAATCCAGTCCCGTACGGACTTCTGCTCCTCGTTGAGTTCGAAAGAGAACTCCGGCATGATCCCCTCCAGCCGCTCATTACCTTCGGTAACAGGAGTCTGTTACTCGCCAGTAGAGGCTGTCAACTCCCTGGTCGCCGGAAGGACCGCAGGCCATGGGGTGTTACGT
>NZ_JAGMUE010001550.1:0-597 GCF_019049165.1 Streptomyces sp. AC627_RSS907 | reverse complement strand
CGCCTCGGGCGAGAGGCCGACGACGGTGCGCGCGGTGAACCGGTCGCAGCCGACCGGGTCGCTCACGCTCACCGGGTAGCCGTAGCCGTTGGGCGCCGGCACGTCCAGCAGGGCCGGGTCGCGCAGCGGCAGTCCGTAGGCGGTGGCGGTCTCGCGGGCGACGCCGCGCAGCGACAGGCAGTAGCCGCGGTCGGGCGTGACCGCGATGTCGAGCACCTCGTCCCGCAGCTCGAGCAGTTCGATGGCGTCGGTGCCCACCTCGTGCTCGGGCGGCAGCACGATGATGCCGTCGTGGTCGTCGGACATGCCCAGCTCGCTGGCGGAGCAGATCATGCCCTCGGAGACGTGGCCGTACGTCTTGCGCGCGGAGATCTTGAAGCCGCCGGGCAGTTCGGCGCCGGGCAGCACGACGACGACCTTGTCGCCGACCGCGAAGTTGCTGGCGCCGCAGATGATGTTCTGCGGCTCGCCCGTGTTGTTGGCCTGGCCGACGTCGACCTGGCAGTAGCGGATGGGCTTCTTGAAGCCTTCGAGCACCTCGATGGCGAGCACCTTGCCGACGACGAGCGGGCCGGTGAGCCCGGCGCCGAGCTGATC
>NZ_JAGMUE010001549.1:0-553 GCF_019049165.1 Streptomyces sp. AC627_RSS907 | reverse complement strand
GGCGGGGCGCGGTCGGAAGGACCGCGCGAACGGGGCCGGGACGCCACGCCGGCCCCGCTCGCTCCGTGCGTCGCGCCCTAACAGGTGGGGCTGTCGACGATCCGGATGTGGGTCACCACGTCCGAGCCGAAATGCCACCACGAGTCGGCCTGGATGCACACCGTGCCAGGCTTGTTCGCGAACTTGACGATCGCGCCGTCGTCGTTGCGGGAGTTGACGGCTTTGACGGCACCGCGGGCTCGGGAGCCCAGCTTCTGGAATCCGCTGGTGACGTCCTTGTATGCGGCCGTCGGACGATTCGCGTCGTAGTCCGCCTGGGTCTTGTAGAAGCAGACGCGCGGGAAGTCGCATCCGCGCATGCTCCCCGCCGAGGCGTCGGGAGCCGTGACCAGGGTGGCGCCGAGGGCGGCGGCTGTCGCCGCGCCGACGCTGAGGAATTTCCTTCTCGCGTTCATGTTGATGAATGTAGCGAGGCAACGGCAGGTACCCGGAAGGGGATTCCACGCCATGCGAGAATTCGGCTTTTCCCTTTCCTCGTGTCCCAGTTCTCACG
>NZ_JAGMUE010001548.1:0-563 GCF_019049165.1 Streptomyces sp. AC627_RSS907 | reverse complement strand
CTCCAGCGCCTCGACGCCCGCCCGCCGGCCGGCGACCCGCTCCTCCAGCGTGAAGCCCGCGGGCGCCAGCGACAGCGTGGTCACCCCGGCCTCGGCGTAGGCCCGCATCCGGTCGGCGATCCGCTCGACGGGTCCGACCAGCGCGGTGGCGTCGATCAGCTCGTGCGGCACGGCGGCGGCGGCGCCGTCCTTGTCGCCGGCGAGGTACTTCTCCTGGATCTCGGCCGCGGCCTGCTCGTACCCCATGCGCTGGGCGAGCTTGTTGTAGAAGTTCTGCTTGGCGCTGCCCATGCCGCCCACGTACAGCGCGGTGTACGGGCGGAACTGGTCGGCCAGCGCCCGCACGTCGTCGCCGACGGCCAGCGGAACGGTGGGCACCAGGTCGAACCCGGTCAGGTCCTTGCCCACCTTGGCGCGGCCCGCCCGCAGCGCGCCCAGCGTGGTCTCCTCGGCGTGCTCGGGGGCGAAGAAGACCAGCAGCGCGCCGTCGGCGATCTCGCCGGTCTGCTCCAGGTTCTTCGGGCCGATGGCGGCGATGTAGAGCGGGATGCGCTCGCGCACCG
>NZ_JAGMUE010001547.1:0-587 GCF_019049165.1 Streptomyces sp. AC627_RSS907 | reverse complement strand
CGTAGTGCGAGCGCGGGTTGTCCGGGTTGCTGTACTGGTCGGGCTTCCAGGCGCCGGGGATCTCGCGCACCAGGCGGTCGGAGACGTTGTAGTACGAGTCCGGGTGCTCGGGGTCGACGGCGGTCGGGCAGACCACGACCTCGGCCCCGTACGCCCGCAGCACGTTGATCTTGTCCGTGGAGACCTTGTCCGGGCAGACGAAGACGCACTTGTACCCCTTGCGCTGGGCGACCATCGCCAGGCCCACGCCGGTGTTCCCCGAGGTCGGCTCGACGATCGTGCCACCGGGCTGGAGCGCCCCCGACTCCTCGGCGGCCTCGATCATCCGCACGGCGATCCGGTCCTTGACCGACCCGCCCGGGTTGAAGTACTCCACCTTCGCCAGGACGGTGGCCTGAATCCCCTCGGCCACGCTGTTGAGCTTCACCAGCGGGGTGTTGCCCACCAGGTCGATCATCGATTCGTGAAACTGCACGCCCTACTCCAGGTTCAGCGGGGTCTCCGCGGGTCAAGGGGCTGCCGCCGGCGCGGGCCCACCCCATAAGCCTATTGCGCCACGGCCCGGCGACCACTGCCCTGTGGATAAC
>NZ_JAGMUE010001546.1:0-567 GCF_019049165.1 Streptomyces sp. AC627_RSS907 | reverse complement strand
CGTACGCCCCGTACGAACCCGGGCACGAACCCGCTCGCCGCGTACGCCTCCCATGCCTTCGCCTCGGGCTTCGCCCGCCGCGCGCTCCCGTCTCAGCGCTGCGCCCGCGCGAGGGCGACCCGCAGCGGGCGATGGCCCGTCGCGGCGGCGCCCAGGGACGCCGCCTGCCCCAGGGAAGGGGGCTGTCCCGGGGAGGGAGGCTGGCCCGGGGAAGGGGGACGTGCCAGGGGCGGTGCCGGGGCCAGGGACACGGTGCCGTCCGACGCCGCCCCGTCCGGGCGTGGCGGCGTGGCCGCCACGGGCGGCGCGGACTCCGGCGGCCGGCCGGCCGCCTCCGGGTGTTCGACCTCGGCCCACCAGTCGGGCCCGTCCTCCAGGTAGCGCAGCAGGATGCCCTCGCGCACCGCCCAGGGGCAGATGACCAGGGATTCCACGCCGCTGAGCTTCATCGCCGTGTGGCCGACGATCGCGCCGGCCAGGCTCTGCCGGGCCCGGGGTCTGGTGATGCCGGGGAGTTCGGCCCGCTGCTCGGCGGGGAGCGCGGCCAACCGGTCGATCGCCACGCGC
>NZ_JAGMUE010001545.1:0-614 GCF_019049165.1 Streptomyces sp. AC627_RSS907 | reverse complement strand
CGGCGCTCCCGCTCGTGCGCATCTTCTGGAAGTACCAGTCGACGCTGCCCTCCGGGTCGGTGGACGTGCCGTACGCGCCGACGAGCGTGAGCCTCTTGGCGTTTCCCTGGTGGTACTCCGCCGAGACCGACCCTTCGGTGGTGAAGCCCGTCGGCTCCTCGCCGTCCCGGCCGGTGCTGTTCTTCGGTTCGCCCTTGCGCTGGAAGTCGCCCGCGACCGTCAGCGGCGTCGTCAGCTTGTACCGCTGGGCGGGCTCGGTCACCGGCGGCTGCTCTTCATCGGTGCCACCCGTGCCACCCGTCCCGCCCGAACCCTGCTGGCCGCCGGTGTCGCCGACGACGGTGTCCTTCTTCTTGTCCTTGGCCGAATCGCCGTCGCTGTCGCCCCCGTTGAACAACAGCACCCCGCCGACGACCGCCGCGCAGGCCACGACCGCGCCCACGACGATGCCGACCGTCTTGTTCCCGCTGCCCCCACCCCGCGGCGGCATCGGCGGGCCCGGCTGCTGGTACGGGCCCACCTGCCCGTACGGTCCTGGCTGCTGCTGCGGGTAGCCGTAGCCCTGCGGGGGCTGGCCGTAGGGGCCGGGCTGGGGTGGCTGGGGCGGGTAGCCG
>NZ_JAGMUE010001544.1:0-779 GCF_019049165.1 Streptomyces sp. AC627_RSS907 | reverse complement strand
ACCCGGTCCTCCGCGCGCCGCTCGCGCTCCGCGCGCCGCCTGGCCGCGCGGACCGCCGCCGGCAGCGGGCTCAGCAGCCGCTCGGCGACCACCACCATGCCCTCGACGAGCAGCGCGAGCCCCGCCACCAGGACCGCTCCGGCGACCACCTGGCCGGTGTTGTAGGTGTTGAAGCCGGCCGTGATGATGCGGCCGAGTCCGCCGCCGCCGGGCAGCGCCGCCAGCGTCGTGGTCGCCACCACCTGCACGGCGGCCGTCCGCAGCCCCGTCATGATCAGCGGGAAGGCGAGCGGCAGCTCGACCCGGCCCAGCAACTGCCAGCCGGACATGCCCATGCCGCGCGCCGCCTCGACCACGTCCTGGTCGGCCTCGCGCATCCCGACGTACGCGTTGGTCAGCAGCGGCGGTACCGCGAACAGCACCAGGGCGATGATGGTCGGCACGTCCCCGTGCTTGCCCAGCGGCGTCAGCATCAGCACCACGAGCACGGCGAAGGTGGGCACCGCGCGGCCGGCGTTGGAGATGTTGACCGCGAGCGCGCCGCCCTTGCCGATGTGGCCCAGGTAGAGCGCGACGGGCAGCGCGATGGCGCAGGAGATGGCCAGGCACACCAGGGTGAGGTACAGGTGCTCGCCCAGGCGGTGCCACACGCCGCTGGTGCCCGCCCAGTTGGCGCCGGTCGTCAGCCAGTCCCAGGCGCCGGTGATCTCGTCCATGTCCTCAACCCGCCTTCGCGGCGCGCGCCACGCGCCGGGTCCCGTTCCGCCTGCCGGTCCGGC
>NZ_JAGMUE010000156.1:0-753 GCF_019049165.1 Streptomyces sp. AC627_RSS907 | reverse complement strand
GGGGACCCGCATGGCGAGGATGGCCATGTCGTCCGACGCCGGCTGCGCGGCGAAGCGTTCCACCGCGCGCAGCACGCGGGTGGCGACCGCGCCCGCCGTCAGGCCCGTACACGTGGTGAGGACGTCGACCAGGCCGTCGTCGCCGAGCATGCGGGTGCCCTCGCGGCGCTCCGTGACGCCGTCGGTGACGCACAGCAGCACGTCGCCGGGGGCGAGGGACACCGTCTGCTCGTACAGTTCCAGGTCGTCCATGACGCCGAGCAGCGGCTGCGGTTCGGCCGCCGCCTCGACGTCGCCGGTCTGGCGCAGCCGCAGGGGCAGCGGGTGCCCGGCGCAGACGATCTTGAGGGTGGCGCTGCCGTCCTCCTGCGGCCACAGCTCTCCGTAGAGCAGGGTCAGGAAGCGGCTGCGGGCCCCCTCGTCGAGGATGGCGGCGTTCAGGCGCTCCAGTACGGCGGGGCCGCCGAAGCCCTCGCGGGCGAGCAGCCGCAGCGCGTGTCGGGCCAGGCCGGTGACGGCCGCGGCCTCTGGGCCGGTCCCGCACACGTCGCCGATGGCGAAGCCGTAGGCGCCGTCGCGGATCGGGAAGAGGTCGTAGAAGTCGCCGCCGACCTCGTTGCCCTCGCCGGCCGCGCGGTAGATGACCTCGACCTCGACGCCCGGCACGTCGGGCAGCTCCGGCGGCAGCAGGCTGCGCTGCAGGGACTGGCTGATGGCCGTGCGCTCGGAGTACAGGCGGGCGTTGTCCAGGGC
>NZ_JAGMUE010001543.1:0-578 GCF_019049165.1 Streptomyces sp. AC627_RSS907 | reverse complement strand
GCGCCGTGGTCGCGGCCTGCGCCGTGGCCGGGCTCGCGGCCGGTGCCGCGATGAGCATGGGCGACGACGACAAGAAGGACAAGGGCGACAAGTCCACCGACCCCGGCAAGGAGGTCGTGGCCAGCGAGTCGGCGGCACCGTCGGCCTCCCCGTCCCCGACGCCGACCAAGACCACGGACCCCGCCGAGCCGCAGGCCAAGGCGCTCGACGCGCTGCTCAAGGACAGCGGCAACAGCCGCGCCAGCGTGATCGCCTCGGTCAACAACATCAAGACCTGCAAGGCGCTCCCGAAGGCCGCCGCCGATCTGCGGTCGGCGGCGCAGCAGCGCAACGCCCTGGTGACCCGGCTCGGCGAACTCAAGCTGGACAAGATCCCGCGGAACGCCGAACTCACCCGGGCGTTGACCAAGGCGTGGCGGTCGTCCGCGTCGGCGGACAACCACTACGCGGCCTGGGCCGACCAGGCCGCCAAGAAGAAGGGCTGCGACAAGGGCAAGGCCCGCGTCACCGGCCACACGGCCTCCGGCAACCGGGCCAGCGGCGAGGCGAGCGCGGCCAAGAAGCAGGCGGCCGACCTG
>NZ_JAGMUE010001542.1:0-554 GCF_019049165.1 Streptomyces sp. AC627_RSS907 | reverse complement strand
CGGGTGAGCGCCGGGACACCGGCGGAGAACGACGCGTTCCTGGACGCGGTCCGGGCGGTACTGAAGGAGAACGAGTGATGACCCGCGTAGGACGCGTGGAGCGCGCCACCAAGGAGACCTCCGTCCTGGTCGAGATCGACCTCGACGGCACCGGGCGGACCGAGATCTCCACCGGCGTCGGCTTCTACGACCACATGCTCGACCAGCTCGGCCGGCACGGCCTCTTCGACCTCACCGTCAGGACCGAGGGCGACCTGCACATCGACACGCACCACACGATCGAGGACACCGCCCTCGCGCTGGGTGCCGCGTTCCGGCAGGCGCTCGGCGACAAGGTCGGCATCTACCGGTTCGGCAACTGCACGGTCCCGCTGGACGAGTCGCTGGCCCAGGTCACCGTGGACCTGTCGGGCCGCCCGTACCTGGTGCACACCGAGCCCGAGAACATCGCCCCGATGATCGGCAGCTACGACACGACGATGACCCGGCACATCCTGGAGTCCTTCGTCGCGCAGGCCCAGATCGCGCTGCACGTGCACGTGCCGTACGGGCGC
>NZ_JAGMUE010001541.1:0-726 GCF_019049165.1 Streptomyces sp. AC627_RSS907 | reverse complement strand
ACCACCTGACGTACAACCCGCTGCCGCTGTGGGAGGCGGTCGGCGTGCCCTACCCGCACCACGACCGCTGGGTCGACGAGGACAGGCCGCCGGACTACTCCACGACGGTCACCTGGCCCGCGAAGGTGCTCGCGCAGGCCGCGCCCGAAGCGTTGATCAAGTACGTCGAGGTCAAGGCGCTGGTGGGCGGGACCACCTCGATCCAGGGTGCGCCGGTGGCGACGCGGCCCGTGGACGGCTGGCTGCTGCGGATCATCGACAACGAGCGGCTGCCGGCGGGCCGCGACATGGTGATGACGGCGGCGCTGCAACTCGACGCGGAGGAGTTGCGCGAGGTGCGGGCGCCGAAGCTGGACGGGACGCGGCTGCTCATCTACCACGTCGCGGAGGGCCGGGCCGGCTCGATCGTACGCCGGGAGTTCGAGGAGTTGGAGCCGTGCTGGCGGCCCGGGCTGATCGGCGTCCACGGCACCGCGCTCACCGGCGCGGACTTCGCGCGGTGGCAGGACGCGGTGCGGGCGATCAACCCGGCCGAGCGGGCGACCCTCGTGTGGTCGCCGTTCTCCAACTACTGGCTCTACCACGAGACTACGGACGTGGTCGCGGCCGACCGGAAGGGGTTGCGCATCGCGCTCGGCTCCGACTGGGCGCCGTCGGGGACCAAGCACGTACTGGGTGAGCTCAAGGTCGCCGACGCCGTCAACCAGCACCGGCTCGGCGGACGGT
>NZ_JAGMUE010001540.1:0-689 GCF_019049165.1 Streptomyces sp. AC627_RSS907 | reverse complement strand
GCAGAACGCCCTCGACCGCCTCGCCGACGCGGCCGGCGCCAGCGCGAAGAGCGTGAGCCTGCGCCGCCGTAGCTACCTGGACGCCATGCGCGTGTACGCCGGCTGCTCCACCCACTCCACCACCCAGTGCCACCTGTCCGGCACCACGCCGGGCCGCGAGGCGACGGGCGCGCTGCGCCGCGAGACCTACGGCGCCCGCTCCGACTTCTTCGACCGCTCCCTGAACCAGCAGGGCATCCGCGCCCTGCTCGACCAGGTGGAGCGGTACGGCCGGGGCACCGGCGGCGGCGCGGTCAGCGTCGCGCTCACCGCGCTGGGCGGCGCGGTCAACCGCGTCGCCCCGCTGGCCACCGCCTTCGTGCATCGCAGGTCGCGGATGCTGGCGCAGTACACCGCCTCGTGGCCGGCGGGCCGTTCGGGCGCCACGCAGACGGCCTGGCTGGACAGCGCCCACGCGGCCATGCGCCGACACGCCTCCGGCGCGGCCTACCAGAACTACGCCGACGCGGGCCTCAAGGACTGGCGCACGGCCTACTACGGCGCCGCCGCGAACCGGCTCACCGCCGCGAAGAAGCGCTACGACCCGAACCGCCTCTTCACCTTCGCGCAGGCGCTGTAGGGCGGGACCCGCGCGCAGACGCTGTGGGACAGGGTCGGTCAGTGGGCCCCGGTCAGCGGGGGTTGTCGGC
>NZ_JAGMUE010001539.1:0-548 GCF_019049165.1 Streptomyces sp. AC627_RSS907 | reverse complement strand
TCACGACCTCGGCCTGTTCCCTGACGCTCACCAGCGGCGCGTGGATGTGGTCGACGTACACCTGCGGCTTGGCCTTGGGCTGCATCGCCTTCACGGCCAGCTTCGCGAAGCCGTCCGCTCCTATCCGGATCACCACCTCCGGCAGCAACTCGGCGTGGTGCGCCTCCAGGCCGACGGTGCGCGGGTAGCGGCGGGCCTCGCCGTCCAGCCGTTCCTGGAAGATGTCGGCGATCCGCTTGTAGGCCCGGTACTGGAGCAGCCGCGCGAACAGCAGGTCCCTGGCTTCCAGGAGGGCCAGGTCGGCCTCGTCCTCGACCTCGGCCGACGGCAACAGCCGGGCCGCCTTCAGGTCGAGCAGGGTCGCGGCCACCACCAGGAACTCCGTCGTCTGGTCGAGGTCCCAGTCCGGCCCCATGGCGCGGATGTGGGCCATGAACTCGTCGGTGACCTGCGAGAGCGCCACCTCGGTGACGTCCATCTTGTGCTTGGAGATGAGTTGCAGCAGCAGGTCGAAGGGCCCCTCGAAGTTGGCGAGGCGGACCGTGAAC
>NZ_JAGMUE010001538.1:0-586 GCF_019049165.1 Streptomyces sp. AC627_RSS907 | reverse complement strand
GGCCGACACCCAACGCGTGGAGAACACCCACCGCACCGGAACCGCCCGCACCTGGGTCACCCTCGTCACCGGTGACCGGGTCGCGGTCGACGCCAAGGGCCGCCCGGCGACCTTCCAACCGGCCAAGGGGCGCGAGCACATCCCCGTACAGGTGGAGCGGCGCGGCGGGCACGCGTACGTGATCCCGCTCGACGCGCGTCGCCTGATCGTCCGGGGCACGGTGGACCGGCGGCTGTTCGACGTGACGACGCTGAGCCGGCCGGAGTACGTGGCCAGCCAGCGCGCCGGGGTGCGGCTCATCGTGGCCTACCAGGGCGAGCGGCCCGCCGCTAAGGCGAAGCTTCGGGCCGCCGAGGGTACGAAGGTGCGGCGTTCGCTTCCGGTGCTGGGCGCCGACGCGGTGACGGCCTCGCCCGAGCACGCCACGGCCGCCTGGGAGGCGCTGACCGACGCGTCGCGGGGTGCCTCGCACCGCACCGCTGCCCCCGGGGTGGCGAAGGTGTGGCTGGACGGTATCCGCAAGGCCACGCTCGACAAGAGCGTGCCGCAGATCGGCGCGCCCGCGGCGTGGAAGGCGGGCTTCGAC
>NZ_JAGMUE010001537.1:0-543 GCF_019049165.1 Streptomyces sp. AC627_RSS907 | reverse complement strand
GTGGTACCGCCCGCGGTCGCGGCCTCCAGGACCCGCCGCGCCTCGGGCATCTCGTCCAGCAGCCTGCTGGCCCGTACGGCGGTGTAGGACGGGACGAATCGCTCCCAGTCGAGGTCGGCGACGGCCAGGTGTGTCTCCTGGAGGTCGAGGGCCTGCTGGAGTGCCTTGACCGCCAGCTCCGGCGTCATCGCGGCCATGCCGCCGCGCCGCAGCCGGTCCTCCAGCGCCCCGTCGACCGCCATCCCGGCCTCGGCCCACGGGCCCCAGGCCACCGAGGTGGCGGCGAGGCCCTGGGCCCGGCGCTGCTGTGCCAGGGCGTCGAGATAGGCGTTGGCCGCCGCGTAACTGCCCTGGCCGGCCCCGCCGATCGCCCCGGCGAGCGAGGAGAAGAGCACGAACGCGGACAGGTCGAGATCCTGGGTCAGCTCGTGCAGGTGGCGGGCCCCGTCCACCTTGGGACGCAGCACGCCCGCCACCCGCTCCACCGACATCGAGTCCAGGACGCCGTCGTCCAGGACGCCCGCCGCGTGCACGACGGCGTGC
>NZ_JAGMUE010001536.1:0-662 GCF_019049165.1 Streptomyces sp. AC627_RSS907 | reverse complement strand
AGCGCGAGCTGCCCCGGATGGGTGAGCAGCGCGTGCAGGGCGTTGTCGAGCAGGTTGACGGTCGTCTCGTGTCCGGCGCTGAGCATCAGCAGCAGGGTGTCGAGCAGTTCCTGCTCGCTCAGTCGCGAGTCGCCGTCCTCGTCGCGGGCGGCGATCAGCCCGCTGGTCATGTCGTCGGCGGGCGCGGTGCGCTTGGCGGTGATCAGCTCGCCGAGCAACTGGTAGATCTCGGCGTAGGTGCGGGTGACCTCATCGGGGTCGGCCGAGGTGTGGAAGATGGAGTCCACGCAGGCGTGCAGGCGATCGCGCATGCCGGTGTCCGTGACGCCGAACAGCTCGCAGATGACCTGGATCGGGATGGGGTAGGCGTAGCCCTCGCGCAGGTCCACGACGCCGCCCGGCGGGGTGTCGGCGAACCCGTCGAGCAGGTCCGTGGTGATCTGCTCGATGCGCGGGCGCAGCGCGTTGGAGCGGCGCAGCGTGAACGCCTTGGAGACCAGCGTGCGCAGCCGCGTGTGGTCGCTGCCGTACGCGGTGAACATGTTCTGCACCGCGACCCAGGTGAACAGCGGCCACTCAGGGGATATCTCACCGTTGACCCACGCGGGCCAGTGTTGGCGCGGGTCCTTGGAGACGCGGGGGTCGGCCAGCAGGTCCTTGAG
>NZ_JAGMUE010001535.1:0-616 GCF_019049165.1 Streptomyces sp. AC627_RSS907 | reverse complement strand
TTGATCTCGTGCGTGACGCCGTCCTCCTCGCCACCGGTCGGGGTGATCTCGACCTCAAGGATGATCTTCGCCTTGACGGCCTCGGCGAGCAGCTCCTTGGCGATGGCCAGGTTCTCGTCCAGCTTCTCGGCGGAGCCGTCCCACATGTGGGACTGGAAGAGCGGGTTCTGACCGGCGGCGACGCGCTCCTGGGAGAGGGCGATCAGCGGCCGGACGAAGCCGTCCAGCTTGTCCTTCGGGCAGTGGTCGGTGTGCAGCGCGATGTTGACCGGGTACTTCTTGGCCACCACGTGCGCGAACTCGGCCAGCGCCACCGCGCCGGAGACCATGTCCTTGCTGTACTGACCGCCCAGGAACTCGGCGCCACCGGTGGAAACCTGGATGATGCCGTCGCTCTCGGCCTCGGCGAAGCCACGCAGTGCCGCGTGCAGGGTCTGCGTCGAGGTCACGTTGATTGCCGGGTAGGCGAACTTGCCTGCCTTCGCCCGGTCGAGCATCTCGTTGTAGACCTCGGGGGTTGCGATGGGCATGGGTCCGCTCCTTGTGAAGTGCCGGTTGCGTTGTGAATGCCCTGACCTAGGGGGCGACGTCATCGTCGACCCCATCCTTCCAGACT
>NZ_JAGMUE010001534.1:0-546 GCF_019049165.1 Streptomyces sp. AC627_RSS907 | reverse complement strand
AAGCCGGCGATCGGGTCCTGGGCGGCGACCGCCGCCAGGAACGCGCGCCGCAGCGCCGCGAGGGCCGACTCGCCGGGTTCGCGGTCGGCGACGTGGCGGGCGAGGGAGGCGACGAACGCGTCCTGGTGGTCCAGGGCCAGGTCTTCCTTGCGCGGGAAGTAGTTGGTCACGGTCTTCTTGGCGACGCGCGCGGCGTCGGCGATCTCGGCGATGGTCGTGCGCTCGAAGCCGCGCTCGACGAAGAGTCTGGTCGCGTGGTCGGAGATGGCCTGCCGCGTCTCGCGCTTCTTCGCCTCGCGCAGGCCCGGGGCCGCGCTCTTCGTCGTGCTCGACTCGATACCCATGAGGGAATCTTACCCTCGTTCTATAAATACGTTGACACCCCGGATGGCTCGTGTGTAAGTTTACCTTCGTCGTAAACTTCCCGGTAGACGCCCGCGCCGCGCAGTCGCGCGCCGCGGGCGCCTACCGGGGCCGAGCGACATCCACGACGCATCCGCGCGCCACGCACCCACGGAGGACTGTTTGCTGCACGTCACTGCCATT